>JAIRVN010000001.1 GCA_031253875.1 Deltaproteobacteria bacterium
TCTTGGCCGCTTCGTGACGGGTGCGCGATGCGATTTCGGCAAAAAGCTGTTCTTTGGCTTCCTCGCCGCTTAAGCCGGAAATTTCCTGGAGCCGGCGTTCCTGTTCAATAATACGGGTATCGAGCAGGACTTCCTTTTCTTCAAGCTGGCGTTCTTTGCGCGTCAATTCTTTTTCCACGCCCAGGATTTCATGTTCCTTTTCCGTGGCTTTTTCGAGTTTTTCCTCAAGGCGTTCACTCTGTTCCTGGATTTTGCGTTCCCGCGCTTTCAGTTCCCGCTCAAGTTCCTTGAGCTCATGCTCCAGCGCACGTTTTTGGCTGAAAAGCTCATCCTGCCCCTGAAGCAACAGTTCTTTTTTCTGGGCCTGGGCTTCCTTGCGGGCTTCTTCCACAATCCGTCTGGCTAGTTCGTCCGCGTCACCCATACGTTTGGACATTGCCGCGCGATGTGCGGCAATACCCACGATCAGACCGATCGCTACAGCGCCCGTCACATATATAATCAGCATGAAATCCACAGATATTCTCCCCCTATGATGACAGGCTCAAAAGCCTGATACGGCAAACGCGCCTCGTGCGCGGCACACAACAAGGAGGATCGCGGCAGGAAACTCGCGTCCCGCACATGGCGGCGGGACGGGAAATCAAGCGGGCCTGGGGCCGCACGCTCGGGAAAGAGCCCCGGAGAGCCGTGTGACTTGCAGACGCAGAACCTGGTTTGCCCAGGTGGGAACCACGGATTCTCCTTCAGGCTTCCCGTTTCAAACGGGCATGCACACCGGAAAAGTCGACTTGGTCCCCATTTTTATGCTTGTGAGGTCAGCGACTACGCATCAAGCACGCACACTCCAGGGAACGAAAGTACAAGATATGCTTGCACTAAACATCATCTATCTTCGTCAGCAGGTCATCTATGCGATTCTGCACACAGGCCAACTGATCGTGCGACTGTAACAGGTCATCCGCAAGGCCAAGCACCAAAAAAGTCAGCAGGGCTTCCTTGCTGATTCGTCCTCCGTGAAACCTAAGCCTCTCAAACCGTTCTTCCACAAGGGCTTTGGCGCTCTCCACACGCCCCTGATCAGCCTCAGCGCGGAACGATATATCCAAGCCGAGAACAGTTAAATTAAAACTGCGCATCTTCGAGCCTTCAGGCGCCGTCATGCTCACGCGAAAAGACATGCCGGGCGCCGTGCATGAACACGACTACCGCTGGAAACGGCGTGCGGCAGCCGGAAAATCGCTTTCCACCGCGCGCGGGCACCATATGCACGGCGCGCTGACGCAAGAATGCGAAACCACTCCGTTTTTACGGTGTACCCGAAGCAACACTCTGAAGACGCGACAACAATCCGTCCACGCGCTGCAACACCGCAGTCTTTAACTTCTGCTCTTCTGCCAACGCCTGTTTCAGGTAACTGTTCTCCTCCACCACAGCCGCGAGGCTGACGGAGACATCTGCGCGAAGTTCCGCATTCTCCCTGCGCAGGGATTCTATTTCCTTGACCAGAGAGTCTACTCGGCTTTCCAGGAGATCTAACAGTTCCATGCTTTTTAGCTACCATTCCTTGCCAACGAAAGCAAGCTGTTGAGGTGGTGACGCCGGGCAACGCCGCGGCGTGCAAAATACGCCCGGACACATCGGCGGAAAACACGAAAAACATCCGCGCTAACTTTTTATTACCCTTCGCGGCATATTGCGTTGCCGTCCCCGGGCGATGGCCATTTCGCCGTCAGGCACATCCTGAGTGATGACCGAGCCCGCGCCGACCAGCGCGCCGCAACCCACATTGACCGGCGCCACAAGTGCCGTATTGCTGCCGATAAAGGCGCCCGCGCCGATACGCGTTGTGTGCTTGCGTTCCCCATCATAATTGCAGGTGATGGTTCCCGCGCCGATATTGGCGCGTTCACCCACATCCGCATCGCCGATGTAGGCAAGATGGTTCGCTTTGGCGCCCTTGCGCAGACAGGCCTGTTTCAACTCCACAAAATTTCCCATGTGCGCGGATTCTTCCATCACCGCGCCCGGCCGCAAACGGGCAAAGGGCCCTACCGTACAATTTTTTCCCACCCGTGCGCCTTCCAGATGACAAAAAGAGCGCACAACCGTATCCGCATCCACGTTGCTGTCGAGCAACACGCAATGCGACTCGATGCACGCTCCCTGCGCCACCCGGCTTGCGCCGTAAATTTCGCAGGGACCCGTCAATTCCGCACCGGATTCGATCCGTACGCGCGGTCCGACGCGCACCGTTTCCGGGGCATGGATGATAACGCCGCTCTCCAGGAGTCCACGCAGGATTTTTTCGCGCAGAAATGCTTCCGCCTGCACAAGTTCCAGGGGAGAATTGATGCCGAACAAACTGGGGTCATTCCCGCAGTCCAGGCCGCGCGCCTCATAGCCTTCGGTCAGCGCCAGCCCCACGAGATCCGTGATGTAGTACTCGCCGCTCCTGTTCGCCCTGGAAAGGGCCGGCGTCAGTTTTTTCGCCAGATCAAGGCGCAGGCAGTATACGCCCGCGTTGACCTCGCCGGTGACGGAACCATGCACGGCGGGATCAAAATCCTTTGCCTCCACGATGGACTGTACCCGTCCATCCTTGCGCACCACACGCCCATAGGCGGCAGGTTCGGCCAGACGCAGGCTGGCGAACGCCAGATCAGCCCCTTCGGCCTGCAGCAGAAAACTTTCCAGCAGGGCGGAAGAGACAAGAGGGCTGTCGCCGTTAAGCACAAGTATGCGTTCACAGCCCGCGGCTTCCAAAGCCGGCAGCGCTTCCGTCAGGGCATGCCCGGTACCGAGCTGTTCCCGCTGTTCCACAAAACGCACCGTGCCGTCCGCAAAAGCCTTGCGAACCCTTTCAGCCTGATAGCCGACAACCGCCCAAACCTCGTCTCCGAAAAGCGGACGCAACGCATCCACCACATAACGCAACATGGGATCGTTCAGCAGACGCTGCAACACCTTCGGCGTGTCCGAATGCATGCGCGTTCCCTTGCCGGCGGCCAGAATCAGCGCGCCAATGCGCTGCGCCATACGCCTTCTCCCCGGTTTGTACCGAATATTGTTGCCATTATACGCTCAATACACAAAAAATACAAGTTTATCGTCAGCTTCCAATTCCACAACCACGCGCTGTCCTTCGCATATCGCGCCGGCGATGATTTTGCGCGACAAGGGTGTTTCCACATGCTGTTGCACATAGCGTTTCAGCGGCCGCGCGCCGTACACGGGATCGTAGCTCGCGTCCGCGATAAATTCCCTGGCTGCATTGCTCAATTCCAGCGCCATGTTGCGTTCGGCAAGACGCTTTTGCAGCCTGGCGACTTGCAATTCCACGATCCGCCCGACTTCCTCGCGCCGCAAGGGCGTGAAAAGCACTGTTTCGTCCACCCGGTTCAGAAACTCCGGCCGGAAATGGCGGCGCAGTTCCTCGAAAATCCTGTCCCGCACCCGCACATCCAGAAGACCGTCCGGGCCTATTCCCTCCAGCAGAAACGTGGAGCCGATATTGGAAGTCATGATCAGGATGGTGTTGCGAAAATCCACCGTGCGGCCCCGATTGTCCGTAAGCCGCCCGTCATCCAGCACCTGAAGCAGAATGTTGAATACGTCGGGATGCGCTTTTTCAATTTCGTCGAACAAGACCACGGCATAGGGTTTGCGGCGCACCGCTTCGGTCAGTTGCCCCCCCTCGTCATAACCCACATAGCCCGGAGGCGCTCCGACAAGCCGGGATACGGAATGCTTTTCCATGTATTCGCTCATGTCCAGGCGCACCATGTTGCTTTCGGCGTCGAAAAGCGCCTCGGCCAGGCTTTTGCACAACTCGGTCTTGCCGACGCCCGTCGGCCCCAGAAAAATAAAAGACCCCGTGGGCCGCGCGGGATCCGAAATACCGGCTCTGGCGCGCAGCACGGCATCGGACACCGCGCTGACCGCCTCTTCCTGTCCGACGACGCGCTTATGCAGTTCCGCCGGCAGCCGGAGCAATTTTTCGCGTTCCGCCTCCAGCAGGCGCGTTACGGGAATGCCCGTCCAGCGGGCGACAATTTCCGCCACATCGTCGGGGCGCACTTCTTCCTTGAGCAGGCGCGGACCGTCTTTTTCCGCGGCTTCCGCCTTTTCCAGCGCCTTCTCCAGATTCAGCAAGGTGGAATATTTGAGTTCCGCCGCCTTGTTCAGATCATAGGCCCGTTCCGCTTCTTCAATGGCCAGGCGGGTCCGCTCGATCTCTTCCTTGATCTGGCGCACGGCGTTGATCGAATTTTTTTCCGCTTCCCACTGCGCGCGCAGCCTGTCCTGCCCGGCACGCAGCTCTCCAAGTTCGCTCTCAAGCCTGCGCAGGCGCTCCCGCGACGCTTCGTCCGTTTCACGGCGCAACGCCTCGCGTTCAATTTCAAGCTGCATCAGTTTGCGGTTGGCTTCGTCGAGATCCGCCGGCAGCGAATCGATTTCCGTGCGGATGAGCGCCGCCGCCTCGTCGATCAGGTCTATGGCCTTGTCCGGCAGTTGCCTGTCCGTGATATATCTGTGCGAAAGCGTCACCGCCTCCACAATCGAAGAATCGCTGATGCGCACGCCGTGATGCACTTCAAAGCGCTCCTTAAGACCGCGCAGAATGGAAATCGTATCTTCCACCGTGGGCTCTTCCACCAGCACGGGCTGGAAACGCCGTTCCAGCGCCGGATCTTTTTCAATGTGTTTACGGTACTCATTCAGCGTGGTCGCGCCTATGCAGTGCAGTTCGCCCCTTGCCAACATGGGCTTGAGCAGATTGCCCGCGTCCATGGCGCCCTCGCTTTTGCCGGCGCCCACGATATTGTGCAACTCGTCAATGAACAGCAGCGTCCGGCCTTCGGACTGCTCCACCTCATTCAGAACAGCCTTCAGGCGTTCCTCGAACTCGCCCCGGAATTTCGCCCCCGCAATGAGCGCGCCCAAATCCAGGGCATAGAGATTCTTGTCCTTCAGCCCTTCCGGCACGTCGCCCTTCAAAATGCGAAAGGCCAGGCCTTCCACGATGGCGGTCTTGCCCACCCCGGCCTCGCCGATGAGCACCGGGTTGTTTTTGGTGCGCCGCGACAAGATGCGTATGGCGCGCCGGATTTCCGCATCGCGTCCGATGACCGGGTCAAGCTTGCCCTTGCGGGCCGCATCCACCAGATCGCGCCCGTACTTCGCCAGCGCTTCGAAGCTGTTCTCCGGGGTGACGGATGTCACGCGCTGCCCCTTGCGCATTGCCGTCATGGCCGCGTTGAAGCGATCATACGAACATTTGTACTCCCGGCAGACCGTCCCCATCGGCGATCCTGCCGGCTGCACGAGCAGTGCGGCAAAGATCTGATCCACGCTCAAATATTCGTCCTTCAACGCCCGGGCGTTGCTTTGCGCCTCGCCCAGCGCTTTGGCAAGCCGTTGCGAAACCACGAACTTGCCCGCCTCCACTCCCGGCCCGGCGACCGACGGACGTTTCGCAAGCTGCTCCGTCAGCGCGCCGGCAAAGGCCAGCGGATTGATGCCCATCTTGTCCAGTATGCGCGGCGCCAGGCCGGCTTTTTGCTCCACAAGCGCCAGGGCCAGGTGCTCTACATCCACTTCCTGATGGCCCAGCCGAGCCGCAAGCGTTTGCGCCTCGATCAGTCCTTCGCGGGCTTTTTCCGTAAAATTGCCTGTATCCATAAAGAAACCTCATATATTTCAGCCTGACGAAACATCACGGTCAACTGGGGCAGTACCTGCTACGGCCGCGCTGTAAATGAAGACGCGGCGGCCAGCTCTGCCCAGAGTTTTTGTTCGCGTTCCGTCGTTGTTTCGGGCAGCACTATCTGCGCCTGCGCCAGCAGGTCGCCACGGCCGGCGCTCGCGCCCATGCCCTTTCCGCGCATGCGGAATTTGCGGCCCGAGGACGTGCCGGCAGGCACCTGCAATTCCACGTCGCCTTCCAGAGTCGGAACACGCACTCTGGCGCCGAGCGCCGCCTCCCAGGGAGCCAGCGGCACGGTGCAGAGCAGGTTGTCGCCGTCCACCTGGAAGTGCGGGTGCGGCGCGAAACGGATGTGCAAAAACAAATCGCCGGGCGTGCCTCCCCCCGGCGCGGGATTCCCCTGGCCCGCAAGACGAAGTTTGGCGCCTTCGCGGATGCCGGCGGGAATGTTTACCTCCAGGGTGCGTTCTCCGCCGGGGCCTTGCAAGGAGAGCGTTTTGCGCCCGCCTTTGACGGCGTCCTCAAGCGCAATGGCGAATTCCGCCTCCACGTTGCGGCCGCGGCGCTGCCTGGCGGAAAACGCGCCGAAGGGATCGGGGCCGAAGCTGCCTGCCCTGCCGCCGCCGCGCGCGGCCTGTCCGAAAATCATTTCAAAAAAGTCGCTGAAACCGGAGCCGGCGCCGCCGTCGAAGGAGAAATGCATGTTCTCGAAGCCGGGCGCGCCCTGGAACTGCTGGCCATGCTGCCAATTATGGCCCAACTGATCGTAGAGCTTGCGCTTTTCCGGATCTTTGAGCACTTCATAGGCCTCGTTGAGCTCTTTGAATTTTTCTTCGGCCTGAGCGTTGCCCGCATTGAGATCCGGGTGATGCTTGCGGGCCAGCTTTTTGAAAGCCCGGGAAATCTCGCTTGCGGACGCGGAGCGTTCAACTCCCAAAATCTGATAATAATCTTTATAGGAAACTGCCATGCCTGCCCCCTTCACGCCCGGCCCGGAGCGGTATAGAAATATCCGGATCAAAACATACATGCATGTTGCGTCGCTGTAAAACTAAGATCGCCGCATGCTTCGTCAAGTGAGGATAGGCTGCGGCTTTGGCGCGTTCTTTGCAACCTTTATTTCATGCCAAAGCATTTTGGGGGGAGAATGATGCCTTCTTTTTGTTGGGAAGACCAGCCGCACAGCCTGCGCACCCGGCTTTTGCAGGGCGGCGTCGGCAAAGCGCATGTCATGGAGACGGCGCAGGAAGCCTTCGATCTTCTGTCCGCCACGCCGCCCGAACGACAGGCCGAGCTTTATCTGCTTGCCCGCGACATGTTGCTCGCGGCTTGGGAAGACGCATGGTTTGAACCGGCCATTTCAGCTTCTTTGCGCAGCATTCAGGAAATCCAGCCCTTTTTGCATCCCGCTCTCCTTGAAATTCTCCATTTCTGCACGAAACAACCGCAACCTGATCCGGCGCTCGCGGAACGTCTCAGGCCAGAGCTCGCGCGCGATGCGGAACACTATGAGCATATGCTCGACAACGCCCGGCGACGCAACGATCATCCGTTCTTCGTACTTGAGCGGGCCGTGACGCATGCCCTGCGCGAACACCGCCCGGCCTGGCTGCGCAGTTTCCTTCAGCGCGACAACTTTTTGCCGGAGCCTCTCAAGATCGGCCTTTCCGCCGACACGCTCTTTGCCGAAGGCGATTATGCCAGAGCAGCGGCAGCGTATTCGCGCGCCCATGCGGCCCTGCCCTTCCTGGCCTGGGAGCAGCGCCGGGCGGAAGCTTTCTGCCGCGCCGGCCGGCGCG
>JAIRVN010000196.1 GCA_031253875.1 Deltaproteobacteria bacterium
ATCGAAGCCCTGCGCCGTCAGCACCTGTGTCAGTTCACGCGTCAAAAGAACGAACAACTGCGAAGTTTCATCCATCCATGCAAGGCCGGAGCGTATGATCAGGCGGCCGTACTTGGGCAGAGTCCCGTTACGCGCGACGATCTGCTGATTCTGGTTCTGCGCGGGCATTGCGCCTACTGGCGCGGACAGTCCCAGGGCACAGAACATAACCAGAAAAATACGCAATACATAGCACAGATACGTCCTGTTGTGTATGCGAAAAACCTCCCAAGACAGGGCAGACGCATCTAAATTGTAGATACGATGATTGAACGAGGTTGCCAAGAGGTCTGTCCATCCCTGCACGCGTGGATTATGCGTAAGTTGAAACCACAAACGGCACAGAGCCACAACCAGGGAGGGCAGACTGGTGAGAAACGTACTGTATGTTGGCATGGACGTCCACAAGGAAACGATAACGGTTGCTTGCGCTTCTGAGGGTGAGGAAATCAGAGTGGTCGGCACTATTGCCAATACCACTACCGCTTTGTCTACCATGGTGCGCAAACTGGTCAGTGTGGGGAAACGCCCCTCGTTTGTTTATGAAGCTGGCCCCGGAGGATATGTTGTTTGCCGCCGCCTGCGGGAAATGGGTTTTACCTGCATGGTGGCGGCTCCATCACTGATTCCGCGAAAAAGCGGCGAGAGGATAAAAACCGACAGGCGTGATGCTGTTATGCTGACCCGCCTGTATTCGGCTCGGCTGTTCTCATGTCGCTGATTTCCGGGGGTATGGCGTATACGCTGGATACCCTGTCGCCAAACTCCAACAGCAACAGCATGAACGCCGCGCCGTCCATGCAGCAGGAAATGGCTTCGGCCCTTGCCGCGCAGCTTGGACAGACCACCATGCAACTGCTGCAAAAGAACCTGAACATCAAGCCGACCCTGGAGATCAGGCCCGGCTATCAGTTCAATGTGATTGTGACCAAGGATTTGGTGTTTCAGAAACCTTATGCGGCGACGAGATAGGAGATCAGGCGTGGAGTTCCGCAACTGCCTTTTCAAGAGCGCCAGCCACCCAATTATTCAGGCTCACGCCATCACGGGCAGCTTCCAACGCTATGCGTTGATGCACCTTGGGGGAAAGACGCACGTTGAAACGCCCGGAGTACGGTTTTTCCGGCGTCTTCCCCTCTTCGGCGCAAAATTCCAGATAATCCTCAACAGAATCTGCAAGAGCCTGTTTCAGGTCATCAATGGAACGGCCCTGAAAGGTAATTATGTCTGTGAGGTTCATAACCTGACCATGAAAAATATCAGCTTCCGGGTCGTACTCAAAACGCCCGCTATATTCTTTATAGGTAAGCACACTCATGGTTTTACTCCTGCATTTTCAAGAAATTCCCTGACTGATTTAACCGCGCCCTTATCTGTGGTCGATTGTGGATGGGGGCGGTGGAACGTAGCAAAAACGCCGTTTACCTTTATACGAACCCGTGAACCATTCCCTTCCTTGATTTTGCCTCCACATGCCACAAACAGACTTTCAATATCAACCCAAGGAATAGAAGCTTTCACGGGATTGGCAAATATGGCTGAAAGCGTTCGACGGTGCTTGTTGTTCATAGTCCGTATAGTGCCACATTTTGGTGACAAGTCAACTAAGATAATGTATCCGCTGCGGGCCTCGCGCCCCAATCCCGCGCCGCATGACGGCCTCTTCGGAGTCCGTCATGCCCGCGCAATACGGCCTTGGCGATAAAAAGCCCGTAAGCAAAAGCCTCCGCTGGCTCTATCTGCCTTTCATGCTCCTGTTGGCCCTGGCCTGCATGGCGCTTGCCACGCAACGCATAGCGTCCTTCTGGAGCTATCAGCCCGCCTTGGGCGATCCCTGGTTTTTCGCCTGGGGCCAGCCCTGGTATGCGCCCTGGTCGGCTCTGTCCTGGCACAAGCGTTTCGCTGCCCATGACGCCTACGGCTTTATGGAGCAGGCGGTCATCCACAGCCAAATGCTGTTCCTGTTCCCGCAGTTCATCGTCCTGGGCGTATGGCTTGGCTTCACGAAAAAGCTGCGTTCCAACGCCAGCCTGCACGGCTCCGCTCGATGGGCGGATGAAACAGAAATTCGCCGCATGGGCTACCTGGAAGGCAAGGGCGTCTATGTGGGCGGATGGGTCAAGAAATACGCCGGTCTGGAACTCCTGCCGCGTCTTGTCCGTGCTCTGCCGGAAGAATCGCATGTGTACCTCCGACACAACGGGCCGGAGCATATCCTGGTGTTCGCGCCTACCCGTTCCGGCAAGGGCGTGGGCCTTATCCTGCCTACGCTCCTTGCCTGGGAAGGCTCTTCCATAGTTTTGGACATCAAGGGCGAGAACTGGTCGTTGACCTCCGGCTGGCGAAAGTCCGCCGGGCAAAACGTCCTGCGCTTCGATCCTTCCGATCCCTCCGGGGCGTCCGCCCGTTTCAATCCTCTGGAAGAGATCCGCCTGGATTCGCTGCTGGCGATTCCCGACACGCAAAATATGGCTTCCATGCTCGTTGATCCCTTGGGCAAGGGGCTGGAAGACCATTGGGCCAAAGCGGGTTTCGCCCTGCTCGGCGGCGCTCTCCTGCACTGCTGCATCATGGTGCGCCACAAGCACCAGCGTCCGGCAAGGCTCTATGATCTCTCCTGCATGTTGGCGGATGAAAGCCGCACCATCAAAGACCTCTGGAATGAGATGGTGGAAACGGAACACGCCACACTGTTGAAAAACCTCTTTCCCCAGGGGGAAGGTGGAGCAGAGGCGCATGTCTTCATCGCCAGTGCAGCCAGAGAAATGCTCAACAAGGCCGACAACGAGGCCAGCGGCGTTGTGTCCACGGTACTCACAAACCTGGCTCTCTACCGTGATCCCGTTGTGGCGATCAATACCTCCGCCTGCGACTTCCGTATCCATGATCTGATGCACCATACCGCGCCGGTAAATCTGTATCTGGTCATATCCCCTGCGGACATAGACCGGATGCGGCCTTTATTGCGGCTCATGGTGGATATGATCGTGCGTCGGGTCTGCGCGAAAATGGAGTTTGCGGGCGGCTCCAGCATCGCCTCCTACAAGCATCGCCTCCTGCTCCTGCTTGATGAGTTCACCAGCCTGGAGAAACTCCCCATAATGGAAAAAGCCCTTGCCTATATCGCGGGATATGGCGGCAAGGTCTATCTCATCGTTCAGGACATTACCCAACTCAACGGCGTCTACGGCAAAGACAACGCCCTCATGGCGAACTGCCATGTCCGCATCGCCTATGCGCCGAATACCATAGAAACAGCCAAAACCCTTTCCGACATGACGGGCAAAACAACCGTCATTGATGAAAAGGTATCCCTTTCCGGCTCCAGGTCGGGCCTGATGAAAAGCGCTTCCGTGAACGTAACGGAAACGGCCCGGCCACTGCTCACCCCTGACGAATGCATGCGCCTGCCCGGCCCGGAAAAGGACGTGCAGGGTCGCGTCGTCAAGCCCGGCGACATGCTCATTTTCACAGCCGGACAATCCCCGATCTATGGGCGGCAAATACTCTATTTCTTCGATCCCGTGTTCTCAAAACGCTCAAAAATGT
>JAIRVN010000256.1 GCA_031253875.1 Deltaproteobacteria bacterium
GTGGAATTCAGGGAAGATCTGCCGAAAACCATCGTGGGCAAAGTGCTGCGCCGCATCCTCCGCGCGGAGGAAGACGACATCCATGCCCAGGAAAACGTGGTCCATTTCGCCTCGCGCAAGGCGCCGCCTCCTGCCCAGGATGCCGAGCACACTCCATGGAACGGCGAAGACGACCGTGGGCGGGGAGAAGCGCCGGAACTTGCGGTCGAACCTGCGCAAGAAGGCAAGGACGCAAGCTTGACGCCGTCATGCCCGAAAGAGTATACTACTAAAGGCGGCAACGGCTGAGTTCCCGCCGTTTCCACACAAGCGCCGCCTCTCGTCCGGCCGGCGCCCGGCTCGCGGAGAGCAGCCCATGTATCAATTGAAGCTGGAACGCTTTGATCATCTTCTCGTCGCCCGTTTCCTGGGAGATCTGACGCTGCCCGAGGCCGTCAGCCTGCGGCACGATCTGGAACTGATCGTGAAACAGGAAAAAGCCAAGGATATCATTTTCGACCTCGCCCAGGTGGACGAGGTGGATTCTTCCGGCCTCGGCGTGCTGGTGTCGGTGAGCACCTTTGCCCGTGCCTACGGCAAACGCCTCATCTTGTACCGGCCTACGCCAAACTTGAACACGGCGCTCGAACAGGCTTCCATCGCCGGTTTTTTCCCGCTGCTGGAAGAAGATGAAGATTTGCTGGCCATGATGCCCGACTGAACCGCATCCCGGTGAAAAGCCATGTCGTATAGTTATTATCTCAGGCATTATTTCGATCCCGACATGGATCATCTCGCGCTCAAGCCGCGTGAAACCGCCGATGGCGAGGCGGATCGCTACAACCTTGGCTATGTGCAGAACGTGATCAGCGGGCAGGTGCTCGCCGAAATACTGCCCCTGACCGAAGTCGGCGGCACCTCGCTTACTTCCCTCAAGCCGCGTTTTTTCCTTACCGAGCCGAAATTGCCGCAAGGCCCGAATACCCGCATTGATTCGAAATATCCGCAGTATCTGCTGGCGGACGCGAACGGATACGTCTTTTATAACGAAGGGCTGATTACCGTAAAAAAACTCCTGAACGTGCGCGGGGACGTGGATTTTTCCACCGGCAACATCTTCTTTGTGGGCGATATGGCCGTACATGGCGATGTGCGCGCCGGTTTTGAAATACAGGCCAACCGCATCCTCGTGAAGGGCATGGTCGAAGGCGGCGTGGTCAGGGCCAACGGCGATCTTGCCCTGCAAGGCGGCGCCCGCCGTGGAGCAAGCGACCATTGCCTGCTCAGCACGGGCGGCAATCTCCGTCTGCCCTTCGTCGAAAAGGCGGAACTGCGGGCGGGCAACAATATTTATATCGAGCGCACCTGCCAGCATGCCACCGTTTTTGCCGGCGCCAACCTCGTCGTCAAGGACAGGCTGCAGGGCGGCTTCATCCATGCCCGCAACGCCATCTACGTCGCGAACCAGCTCGGCGCGATCACCGGGGCGCCCACAAAAATCGCTCTCGGCTACAATGCCCTGCGTACCCGCCAGTTGGAAAAACTTGACGTGCATCTGGACGAACTCACCACCCGCGTCACCCATTATGCGGCGGTAGCCGGCCATTTGCCGCCGGACACCTCGCCCCTCACCCGTAAACTGGCCATGGTCAGGCATAAGCTTGAACTTTTCCAACAACGGCGGGAACAGCTTTGGATGGCCTTGCTGGAGGACGAACGCCATGCGGAATCCTGTCGCCTGGTGGTGCCCGGAACCGTGCATCCGGGTGTGGAAGTCTCCATTTGCCGGGCGTTTATGACCGTGGAACAGCCCTATCGCGGTGTGGTATTCAAACTTCAAGACGGTGAGGTCATCGTCACGCCCTACACCCCCAACGCCAATCGCAATGACTGACGCCCGGAGTCCTCGGAAGCTGCAGCTCATCGCCGGCGATGGCGGCCCGCAGGACATCCGTATCTCCCAGGGCGAACGGGAACTGTGCATGCTTGGTTCGGGCGGCCCGAAGCGGGAACTCGACATTCTGGCAAACCACGATTGCAGCGCCGCCCGCCTGCCCGTGCTGTTGGGCGCCGGCATGGGACACGCCCTCCGCGCCCTGTTGGAAAGGCTGCCGCCCGAACTGCCGCTGGCCGTGGCCGACAAGGAAGAGGACATCCTTGACCTGACCGGCGTGCGCGCGCGGTTCCCGCACGAACGCATCAACTGGTTCAGCGCGGACGACCCGGACGAATGCCTGCGCCTGCTTACCCTGTGGCAAGCGCGGCACGGAAATTTGCCGCTGTCGCCGTTGGCCCATCCCTTGTATCTGCGCCTCGACCACGCCTATTACAGCACCTTGCGCGACAAGCTCAACGCCAGCGCACAGTTCGATTTTTGGGGTCGCGCCGTGCGCCCCCGTTTCCGCTCGTCTTCGCCCAGGCTTTTGCTCATGACCAGCAAATATTTTCTGATGGGCGAAGTGGTGCGGGCCTGTGAACGGCTCAAGGCGCCGCATTATCTGCTCAACCTGGAAGATGAGGAAGTCGCCCAGCAGGAATTTGTGGAACGCCTGCTCAAGGTCGTCCTGGATTTCGATCCGGACGCCATTCTCACGCTGAACCATCTGGGCGTGGACAGAGAGGGCGTGCTGATGGAACTGCTCGCCCAGCTTCAGTTGCCCCTGGCCTCATGGTTCGTGGATAATCCGCATCTGATTCTCCACCTCTATGACAAGCTGGTCAGCCCCTGGACCGCCATCTTCACCTGGGATGCGGACAACCTGCCCGGCCTGCGCGCACTGGGTTTTGACCACGTCTTCCATCTGCCGCTGGGCACGGACCCCGAACGTTTTTCTCCCGCGAAAAGCGCCAGGCCGCCTGTGGCCTCCTGGCGCAGCCGGGTTTCCTTCGTCGGCAACTCCATGGTCTACAAGGTGGCAAAACGCATGCAAAAAATGCGTTTTCCCGCCGCGCTGCTGCGCGGGTACCGCGCGTGCGCCGCCGCTTTCGGCGAAAGCGACGAACGCCTGACGCGCGTCTTTCTGCCGCAGTACGACGCGGACATGTTCGCAAGCTATCAGGCGCTGCCGGACAACGAAACACGCCTGGCCTACGAAGCCATGATCACCTGGGAAGCCACCCGCCAGTACCGCACCCGTTGCGTGCGCCAGATACTGCCCTTCGCTCCTCTCATTGTGGGCGACAAAGGCTGGCGGCAAAATTTCAAACAGGAAAGCCTGCCCTGGCGGCTGCATTCCGAACTCAGCTATTATTCGGAGCTGCCCGCCTTCTATCCCTGGTCGGACATCAACTTCAACTGCACGAGCAAACAAATGAAAGGCGCGGTAAACCAGCGCCTCTTCGACGTGCCTGCCGCCGGCGCCTTTGTGTTGACCGA
>JAIRVN010000002.1 GCA_031253875.1 Deltaproteobacteria bacterium
GGAAGCGCACAAATTTCCAGTCACCATTGTCAGCCGCTGCCAGCATTTCATTTTCCAGCGCCTGCCCGAGGCCCTGCTTGAGGCGCACCTGGTATCTATCCTGGATCGCGAACAGCTGCGCTACGAGTCGGCCGCCGTGCGTCTGCTTGCGCGGCGAGCGGCCGGCAGCGCACGTGACGCCATGTCGCTCATGGGACAGACGTTGGCCCTGGGCGGCGAACTGTTGAGCGAACAGAGCACGCGCCAGGTCTTGGGACTTGCCGGGCAGGAGCTTTTCGGCGCACTGTTGGATGCCGTGGCCTCGGGAGATTGCGCGGCGGTAGCCACATTGGTGCATAGCCTGCAGGATCAGGGTGTGGATATCGGTTTTTTCCTGCGCGAGCTTGGAACATTGTGGCGTAACCTTTTTCTGCTCCGCCAAGCCGGAGCGGGCGTACTGCCGGCGCTGGAACTGCCTGAAGAGGAAAGCCGGGAACTGCTGACCAGGGCACAAAGCTTTTCTTTGGCGCATATTCATGCGGCCTGGCAAATGGTGCTGGACGCCCAGCGCCGGGTAATCCTCAGCCTGGAGCCCGCGGCCGCTCTGGAGCTTTTGCTGCTGAACCTTGCGCTGCTGCCGCGCCTGGTGCCGGTGGAGCAGGCGTGCGCCCCGCAAGGTTCCGGTTCTGCCGGGCCATCGTTGCCCGGGCCGGAACTTGCCCGTCCGAGTCCGCGCAATCCCGGCGGCCCACAGGCCGAAGCGTCTGCCACGAAAAAGGATACGCCGCCCCCGGCGGAGGAAATGCCGGACGCCACGCCGGACATGGATGGGACTTCGAGCGCGCCTTCAACGCGCGCGGCGTGTGAACGTGCGCCACTGGAGTGGAAAAATTTTCTGGACTTCTGCGCCCAGCGCCATGCCCGGTCCGCGTTCCAGGGTCTGCCCCTGCCCGTTCTGCGCCAGGTCGAAGGCAATTTCGACGGAACAACACTGCGCATAGCGTGCACGACGAGTACGCAGCACCGGCAGCTCGGCAAGGATGCCGTCCTTGAGGAGCTTCACACCCTGCTGCGCGAGTATGGCGGCGGCGAACTGGTGTTGCTGCCGCCTGTCGCGATCAGCAAAAGCAAAGCGGAATTGCGGGAAGAATTTGCTTCCCACCCGCTGCTTCAAAATCTCAAAGAACAATTCGGCGCGCGCATCATCGCCTGCACGCCATTGGACACGCTCAAGGAGAACAAGATATGAAGAATATGGGAGATATTCTGCGCCAAGCTCAGGTCATGCAGACGAAACTGCACAAGATGCAGCAGGAAATGGGCGCCAAAGAATTCGAGGCCACCAGCGGCGGCGGCATGGTCACCGCGCGGGTTTCCGGCCGCCAGGAGATTTTGGCCCTTGTCATTGATCCCAAAGCTCTTGAAGGCGGGGATGTGGAAATGTTGCAGGATCTGATCCTGGCTGCCGTGAACGAGGCCATGCGCATCGCAAAAAGCAGCATGGAGCGGGAGATGAACGCTCTGACCGGCGGCATCAAAGTGCCCGGCATGATCTAGTAACGCCACAGGACGGATTATGCGCGAACGCGTGCCTGAACCTCTTATAACACTTGTAGAACAACTTGCGCGCCTGCCGGGCCTGGGGCCGAAATCCGCCATGCGGGCGGCCATGGCCTTGCTTAAATGGCCCCCTGCCGAAACGCGCCGCCTGGGATCCAGCATCGGCGAACTGCGTGACAAACTGCATTTGTGTTCGCGCTGCGGCGGCTTATGCGAACATACTCCCTGCGTCGTCTGTGCCGATCCGTCACGAGCCGCTGATACCCTGTGTCTGGTGGCGGAATGGGACAGCATGCTCACCCTTGACGAAGGGGGCTTTTACCGGGGCCAGTATATGATTCTGGGCGGACTGCTCGCGCCTCTGGACAATCAGGGAGCGGACAGCCTGGAGCTGGAGCGCCTTAGTTCGCGTCTGGCGGAAGGAGAGGTGCAGGAACTGATTCTGGCCCTCGGCGCCACTGTGGAAGCGGAAAATACGGCTGTCTTCGTGCGGAATTTCCTTGCCCCGTCTTTTGCGCATGTGCGTATAACCCGTCTTGCGCAAGGCATGCCGCTGGGAGCCGAAGTAAAATTCATGGATCGCGAAACCTTGCGCCAGTCGTTGCAATACCGGCAATCGTTCTGATATCGGCTTGCCGTCAAAAGCATTGCCGCCCGGGATGACGACAGGCCAAGCAGGAGAAAAAGATGCGTATGTATTCCATTCTGGCGGCGTCGGCACTCGGCGTTCTGCTGTGCGCCGGATGCGGTGCAAGGACAGTGTCCCTGCCGGGCGAAAAGCCCATGTATACCATCAGCTGCGACAACAGCTTGGATGACTGCCATGCGGGGGCAAAAACCCTGTGTAACGGCCCCTATGAAGCGGCTACCGAAATTTTGCCCGGTAAAAAAGCGGCGCCCGGCAGCTTCGGTTGGGTGGACAACGCGGGTGAACAGCAGGATCTCGGCAGCGGCGGCGGAAAATATTCCATTCGTATCCGCTGCAAATAACTTTCACGCTGATTGCTTGGGTTGCAGCGCGATTCTGTTACGTTCCACGGCTGTTTCCAGATCCGGCAGGATATTGGCAAGCGCGTCCTTGTCCTGCGCCTTGGCGGCCATTTCCACACAGCGCGCCATGCGGGCCAGGATACGCAAGCCGTAATTGTCCGCCTTGGCGGCAATGCGCGCGGCGGCTTCTTCCACGACGATGGTGTCGGCTTTGCCGAAACCCCGGCGCACATCATCCATGGCCTCATCCAGGGACGACAGCAGCCCGGGGATGAGTGGCCGCATCTGCTCCACTGCACTGCCGGAGTGAGCGGGCGCAGGGCGTTCCATCGCGGCAGCTTCGGGTTTTCGCAATGCGGCGGGTTCCGGCTTTTCCCGGAAAGGAGGCGACGCGACGCGCGGCGTCTCCCGCTGCAGGCCCGGCATGTCCTTCTCTTGCGTGGCCGGAGAAGCATCCTTTCCGGATCTGACAAAATTGACCAAGCCTCTGGCCGCCCGGGCAAGTCCCGTGGGCTGAGGTGACGCGGCGTCGGAGCGTCCGGCGCGGGCGCCGGGACGCCCAAGCACAAAGCCCAACAGGGAACTGTCTTCCGGAAAAAGAGGCACGGGATCCTCGGGCGGATCGGGAGCGGCCGGCTTCATCGGCGCCAGAGGAACGGCAGGTGGATCCGTCAGGCGCAACGGGATGAAATTATTAGACTGTTGCGGAAGGCGCGGAGCGGCTGCGACCGGTCTTGCCCGCTGTGTACTCTCCGCAGACGCATACGGAGGAGCAGGGGACGCACGGGACACAAGCGCCGCTTCGGCGCGGGGCGGCATCGGCATGGGTTCCCCCACCCACTCGTCCATGTCCCGGTGTCCATAGTGAGGCTGCGCGCCGTATACGACGGTCTGGGGCACGACGCGAGCCGGCGTCGGGCGCAGGGTCGGGGCCGGCTCCTGTCCGTCACGAGGCCGCTGCGGGGGCGCATATTCCTGCCTCGGCGGCATCGGCACTGGTTCTCCTACCCACTCGTTGATATTCTGATGCCCATAGTGAGGCTGCGCGCCGTATACGGGTTGGGGAACGATGCGAGCCGGCGCAGAGCGGAGGGCCGGCTGGGGCATGGCCTGAGCGGTACGGACGCCGTCAACCCAATCCAGCAGTCCACCCTGCCGCGGATCCGGGAAAAGAGACGGCTGTTGCGCCATGTCTTCCATACGTTCTTCCGCTTCGACCAGTTGAGCCG
>JAIRVN010000044.1 GCA_031253875.1 Deltaproteobacteria bacterium
TGCGCAAGGCGCGCTCATGGCGGAGCTTGGCCCGGAGCCGGTGGATTTCATCACCAGGATCAACCCCGAAGGCGGCAAGGAATCCACGGGACTGGTGACGCGTTTCACCACCACCCTGCCCACCCGGGCGCCGGCGGATTTTCCTGTGAAGCTGCGCCTGCTGTCCGAGTCCGACGTGGTGAAAATCCTTGCCAACACCTATTACGCAGACTGTGATCATAAAGACGCCCCGGATCAGAACGCCCTGCTCGAGACGCTTGCCAAACTTGAAGCGCGCGCGCAAGGCGCTTCCGTTGCGGGCAATCCCATCGACCTGGATGAGATGGAAGACCTTAAGGAATATGTGTCCCGCCGCTTCCAATCCCGTTCCCGCGTGCAGCTTCTGGACAAAATGTATTGGCAGCGGGCCGCGCAGCTCGCTCCGCGCCTCGGTCTGGAGGATCGCGCCATACTGTTCGGCCTGATCTGGGATGGCGTGGAAGCGTTCAGCACGCTCTTCCTGCGCCTGTGCGGCGCGTTGGCGCGGCTCGGCAATCCGGAGGAAGCGTGGTGCCCGCTGGATGCGCTGATTCCCCGCGCGACCAGCATCATTGACGTGGCCATGCTGCAAGGCCTGGAACAAGGCAGCGGCGGCCCCTTGCGCATCGCCAACCCGCAGGGGCAAAGCACGGAACTTGCCCGTTCCGAGGTCACGGCCCTGACCGCCGAAATCTGCATGCCCATCCGCACAAAGCCGGACGATTATTTCGATCATACCGACCTGCTGGATTTTCCCGGCTACCGTTCACGCCTCAAGCTTGAAGACCTGCGCAAGGAACTGGAACGCGAAGGCACCCTGGAAAACCTGTTTTTGCGCGGCAAGGTGGCGTACCTCTTCGAGCGCTATTGCGCGGAAAAAGAGCTGACCAGCATGCTGCTCTGCATCGGCCCCGGCAACCAGGAAGTGCAGGATCTGCCCGGCGCGATCGACGAATGGGTGCGCAGCGCCCACGGCGAAACCCCGGCCCACCGCGCGGGCAAGGAACCGTCGCTCTTTTTCGTGCTCACCAAAATGGACATGGAATTCGAAAAAAAGCTGGGCTCCCCTTCCGTCGAGGGACGCTGGAAAACCCGCTTGTCGGCTTCGCTGCTCGATTTTTTCGGCAAGCAACATGACTGGCCCCTGCACTGGGACGACAAGGGCGCGTTCCGCAACATGTTCCTGTTGCGCAATCCCAACTTCAAGTGCGAAGCCATCTTTGACTTCGACGACACGCGTGAAACCACTGTCCGGCCGGATCAGCTCGCGTATGTGGAAGAGGTTAAACAGGCCTTTCTGAACACGCCCGAAGTGCGCGTGCACTTCACCGAAGCCGAAAAGGCCTGGGACGCCGCCATGTCCCTGAACGACGGAGGCGTGGAGTACCTGCGCCACAAGCTGCGCCCCTTGTGCAACCAGGAACTCAAACGCGAACAAATCAACACCACCCTGGCTGATCGCCTGGACAAGCTGCGCTCCCTGCTCACGCCGTTCTGGCACACGGACAGCAAAGAAGAGGAACGCACGCAAAAAGAAGCCCTGTCCCGCACCCTGGCGAAAATCTGCGCGGACATCGTGCAGGAACAGCGTTTCGGCGAATTTTTGCGCCTGCTCCAGGTGACGGATCATGAACTCTATGATCTGCACTTCCGCGCCGAGCAAGCCATGCTGACGCAGGAAAGCGATGCCGGCCAGGCGAATGTGACCGGCGTGCGTGTTTTTGCCGACGATCTGCTCGGCGAGGTTTTCGGCGCTGCCCCGGCGCCTGCCGCGCAACAGGCTGAAAACGGCACGCCGAAAAATACCCCGGCGCGGGACGAGGCCGGGCGTTTCGCACAGCTTGTCGAACAATACTGGATTGAACGCCTGCACACGCTGGCCGACAATGCCGAAGTGCAAAAGACCTACAGGTTTCCTTCGCAGGAGTTCGGCCTTTTCGTGCATGAGCTTACCACCGCCATGCACCGCATCGCGCTGGTGCGGGATCTGGAAGAACAACTGCGCAAGGTCGGCGGCTACGGCAACATCTCCCGCGACCGCCTGATCTGGAAGCAGGTCAGCCTGGCCGCCGCATGTCTCAACGCCTTTGTGGACTGGCTGGGCTACAACCCGCGTATTCGCAGCGCACAGGAACGCACCATCATCTTCAACGGCCAACCCTGCGTACTGTTCACGCCTCCGCAGCCCGTGCGGGGCTATCCCCGCATCAGCGAGCAGCAGACCCCCTATGACCGCGCATGGTACACGGACTGGCTGCGCGCGCTGGTCAACACGCTGATGGAAAACGTCAGCTTCGACGGCAAACAGACGATCAATATCGAACAGAACAGAGTCCTGAAGGACATATTGAACGGCTTGACCGCGTAGGAGAAAACATCCATGCAAGCACAACTCCGGCATGATCCGGCGCGCGGCGCGGGATACGGCGTGATTGACATACAAGCTTTTGAAGGCCGGGAAACGGATATCCTGTTCTCGCTGCGCCGCGCTTCGGACGGAAAATACCTGGGTTCCGGCGGCTGGCTGGAGGCCGAGCAGCGTCTGGCGCCGGATATGGTGCAATACCAGGGCGAAGTCCTGCGGCTTTTGGTCGGTCCGGTTGTGGTGGACATGATGGACGCGCTGAACACCTTCGCGATCACGGTATATTCCGCCGCTGACGAAGGACTGCGCTGCGGGCTGGAAATCGGGGATCTCGTCTATTCCAGCCTGACGGGCGGGCAGGGCATCGCGCAGACTGCAAGCGCGCCGCTGAGCCTGTCGCCCATGCCGGAGATGCGCCTTGATCCGGCGCCCAGGCCGCAAACTGAACCTGAACCCGCGCCCCAGTCTCCTCCCGCCTCGTATCCGGCGCCGGAACCGCAATTACCTGAACTGAAAGATCCGGTCGAACGCACAAGCGCAACACCGCGTATCCTGCTGCTGCTCGTACTCATCGCCTGCGCGGCGGGCGGCGCGTATTGGTGGAAATTCGCGCAAGCCCCGGAAAGCGCTCCTCCGGCGGCCGATACCACCGCTCCGGCATCTTCCGCGGCAGGCGCTCCTCCGGCGCCGGCGCCCCAGGCCGCGCCCGCTCCGGCGCCGTCCGGGGATCCGCCTCCCCTGCAACGCGTGCGAGAACTGCTGCGTGCCGGCATTGCGCCGGAACAGGC
>JAIRVN010000051.1 GCA_031253875.1 Deltaproteobacteria bacterium
CACTTGAGAAAAAATTTGCGCCCGCCTGGAATAATCCAGATTCGCCATAATAGTACAGACATAATCTCCGCACAAGCCAGGCGAAAGAATATCAAATGGAGGGCGCGCACGCATCGCACAGCCCGTCGAATTCAAGACGAACCCCCGTGATGGTGAAGCCCGACAGCAGAATGTGGCGCGTGTCCGGCACTGGCACGGAGCGCATGATATCAGCCATCCAGCCACATTTTTGGCAGCGTGCATGTTGATGTGGGTGGGCGTTGCCGTCGAAGCGCTTACAGTGGCCGGCGGATTCGATCTTGAGAATTTCACCCTGTTCGGCAAGCAGATCAAGATTGCGGTATACCGTACCCAAACTGATACGCGGCAGGCGCTGGCGCACCATGGCATATACCTCATCCGCTGTGGGATGGGTGGTGACTTTTCTCAGTTCTTCAAGGATAATTGTACGCTGCCGTGTCACACGTTGCTGTTGTTGCACGTTATATTTTACTCCATTTATAGTAAGAGTTATCGATAGTATAAAAAAAGTCAAGTTTGTATGCAAAGCAGGTTGCAAAAAATGTATCGTGTATTCACGGGGAGTCAGCATGCTCTATGGACGTTGAACCAGCGCTTTGCGCTTTCAGCAGTCCGCAAAAAGCCGCCAGATGTTCTTTCGGGATGGAGATGTGGAAGCAGGCGGCTTCCGCGAATGTTTCCCGGTGGATATGTGCTTCATACACGGGCAGAATACGTCGCAGATCATCAAGGTGTTTGTAGTTTAGCGTGACGCGGATAATGGTGGTTTCCACATGCAGCCGGAGCGGCAGATCGGCGAGCGCTGCCCGCACGGCATCCTGGTATGCGCGTATCAGGCCCGCCGTGCCGAGTTTGACGCCGCCGAAGTAGCGGGTTGTTACACAGGCAAGTTCGCCCACGCCGCTGTGCAGCAGAACCGTCAGCATGGGCCGGCCGGCGGCGCCGTGAGGTTCGCCGTCGTCATGGCATGCGATCCGGGCGGTGTGGCCGGGTGGACCTGCGCAAAAGGCCCAGCAGTTGTGGGTGGCATCGGTATAACGTCGCCGTTGGGTCTGGATAAAGGCGCGGGCGTCTTCAATGTTCGCGCAGTGGGCGATTGCAGCGATAAAGCGGCTGCGGCGCACAAGGAGCTGTACACTGTGTGTTTGGCCAGAGGCGAGATCAGGAATGTGGTACCGTTCGGACATAGCTGATACACGCCCTGAGAGATGCAGACGATCAACCGTCACGGGTTGATGCTGTTTTTTCTGCGCGCAACGCCCTGGACACGCCGGTGTCAGGGTGTTGTTGCAATTTTCAACACGCGTTCCGGGTATACGCCAAAAGCGCCGTGTTCCAGGCAGGCAGCGATGGAGATGTCTTTGGCAGCGACCAAATCGAGTTCATACGGCGTAATGGGGACTGTATGGGCATCCCGCACGATGAGCACTTTGGGCTGGAGGGGAGTTGTGTGGCTTATCTGGGTTACAGTGGCGATTTCGCCAGTGCTGAGTTTGACGATGCTTCCTGCGGGATAAATGCTCATGCACCGGATGAATTGTTCTGTCAGTTCCGCATCCAGATCGTGCGCGCGCATGCCGTAGAGCAGGCCGAGAACCCGGTGCGGCAGTATGGCGTCCTTGTAGACGCGACGGCTGGAAAGCGCATCGTACACATCAACAATACTCACGATTTTGCCCAGCATGCTGATGTCTTCGCCATGCTTGGCGTCCGGATAACCCGTGCCGTCTATGCGTTCATGATGTTCAAGCGCTGCAAGACGGACTGTTTCGGGAAGATCTGAAACTTTTATCAGATAGTCATATCCGATCCTGGGATGGCCGCGCATAGTGGCAAATTCTTCAGAGGTCAGACGTCTTGCGGCTGTCAGGAGTTTTGCCGGCATTTGGGCTTTGCCGAGGTCGTGAAAGAAGCCTCCCATGCCGGCATCAAACACGCTGTCGTCGCTGTGTCCCAGATGGCGGCAGAACATAGAGGTCAACATGGATACGTTCACACAATGTGAAAAAGTATAATCATCCTGTGACCGCAGCTTGCTGATGGCCTGCAGCGCGTTCGCATTGCGCAGGACGCTGCTCACGATGCCCTTGACAACAATACTGCCCGCTTTGACATCAAGCTCGCCGGTGTTTTTGAAGTCCTGCAGAATACGCTGTGTTGTTTTCAAGGCATGAGTGTAGAGTGTTGCCGCCCTGGGCAGTTCTTCCTTCAGTTCAACCTGTGGTTCGAGCGGATTCTTTTGCGGCAGCGGCGGGCCGGAAGTGGGCGCTTCCGCATCTATGACGGACGCAAGCAGCTCTTTGGTGGAACCACCATACAAGGCTGCCCATTCCTTATTGCTTTGCTTGAGATCAACCACGGCCTCCATAAAACCCTGTTCGGCAATCTCTTTTATTTCTTCGTCGGTGTTTATGAGGCCTTCCGTCGAATACATAAAAGGGCTGTCCAGAGCTGATCCGGCAGTGTCGGCAATATACATGCCGGGGCGAAGATCTCGAACTGCAAATTTCCTGAACATGGAGCATGCTTCGTGTATGTGTTTCGTAAGCCGTGGTGTAAGCCTTCTGGTAGTATAGAACGCGTACCGGGAAAAAACAACACGCTTTTTATTCATCCTCCATACTATAGTGCCGTAAAAGATCCGGCCAGACACGTTCCCATGCCCCTTCGTGCGTCATGCTGGGGATGTGGCGATGCCGACAGGAACTTTCAGGAGGAAGCGCGGCACACCAGCGTTCTGCCATGTTTGCAGGAATGACGCTGTCCTGACCGCCCGAGAGGTGCAGTTGGGGAATGCGCGCTGTCAACATGACTGCATCCATGGGATTTAAGGAGGCATGTAATGGTGTAAGATTCAGGCGCGTTGTCCAGAGGCGGTGATCCAGGTTGCCGGCTATGGTGCCGAGAAAGATGACATCCTGTCGCCGTTGCGCCAGAAGAGCGGCGATGCCGCCTCCTCCGGAATAGCCGTACAGGGCAAGCTTTGTCGTCCTGGTTGCCAGCTTGGCCTGTTCAAGGGCGGCAGCAGTGCTGCGCACCGCGCCTTCGCTCATGCGTTCCGAAGTCCAAGCAGCTTCCGAGCAACCTCTTCTGTCGGCATCTTCCACATACGGGCAGGGTCGGCCCAGGTAAAGCACCGGGCTTGATCCCGGATGACGGCTGGCCAGACGAAACGCCGCAGGGTCTCGTGGAGTGGGATCGGACGAAGGCTTGGTGCGCGTTAAGAAGGCCATGCCGTCGCCTTCCAGATACACATGCAGCACGGGGCCATAGCCTTCTCTCAGCCAGCCGTACAGGACATAAGCTGGCGTTTCGAAACGCATGAACCGGAAATGCGCGGTCTGGGCCAGTAATTGCGCCTGTCTTCTGCCGGAATTGCAGGCGGTAAGGCAGCACAAGGCAACACACAACATGAACGTAATAAACCGTAATAGCATATCAGGGACTGCGTTTTTTCGGAATGCTTGGTGCGTGAGCTCTGGCGGCGGGCGGCGCGGGCGCTTTGGCAGGAGGACTTGTTATGGTCCGTTGCCCGGGCATAGACTCAATAACCGGCGATTCCGGGGCATAGGTTGATTTGCCCGCTTGCGGCACATGCAGGGTGCAGTCATAGGCCACACAGTCGAAAACAGCCAAGGTGCGCGCGGCAAGCGTGCCTTCCGCCTCCAAATCCGGAAGCGCCAGATAGTATGTACGGCTTACAGGCGCACCGCCGGATGTCACTTTGCAGGAGAGCAGCCATTCCTTTTGGCCGTTGCCTTCCCAGTCGCTTTGGGCAATCAGGTTCAGATCAACGGTATCCAGCCCTTGCTTGAGCGTGAAGCCGTAGTCACGTATGTGCACCTCGCGCCTGGAGGCGGCGCTTTCCGCGAAAGTTTTGGGCGCAGCCATGGGATTATCGGCACTGTAGCGAAATGCGGGGGACAGATGCTGGAAAAGGGTGTCGCCGTAATGCTTTTTAGACGTGAGGGTAAATAGGGGGCTGGAAAGATAATTGCCCTGCGCATCAAGCAGGGAGCGGCGGATCATTTCTGGCCGTATTTGCGCGCACATGATCTGAAACTGGCGTTCCTGCACGACGCGCACCGGACGCAGACTGCATGCGGATACATAAGGCAGAACAAGCAATACTATACATGCCGGAGTGAGAAGGCGGTGGAACATGGCATAGTTGAACATGGCGCGCACAGGGTAACTGTGAGAGGAAACGGACACGTTTGAAATGGCTTTTACTGTTCCTGTACGGCAAAGTAAAGCCGGGATGTCGGTTCTCTGACGGAAATGGCGGCCGGATATCTGTTTGCTTGATGCATAGTATCATGGCATGGAGCATGCATTGCAGCAATGTGCCGGATTATGTCCCGTACCAGTAGGGATGTTGTTGAGCGAGATAGGTCGAACAAGGTGCGCCATGGCAGAAGAGCATGTAAAATTGGAGTTTCCTGAACCTGCAAAACAGAAAAAACGCGGCAGGGGGCGCAAGCTGGCCTTGCTGTTCGGTTTCGGATTGATTGGATGCGCGGCTGTATATGGCGCGTGGATATACTATTCCGTGCAGACGCCCAGCGCGGTGATCGAAAATAATCTTCTTGTGCTGGGAACACAGGTTCCCGCTCAGGTAGCGGAAGTATTGGCGAAAAAGAACGAGCGCGTCTCGGCAGGACAAGTGCTGATTCGGTTCGGCGTTCGCGCACATGGAACAAACGTCGCTGAAGCCAAAGCTCAAGCCGCATCTGTGCGCAGCCTGCTCCCTACTCCGTCCGACATGGAGGGTGTGGCGCGGCGTGTAGCAGATGCACAGGCCGCCGAACAGGATTTGGTGAACCGTATCATGCAGGCCCGTACACTGGAAGAAAATGCGACTCGCGACGTGCAGCGCAACGCCGAGGAGCATGCCAAAGCTCAGTTGGAGCTGCGACGTCTGGATTTACTCAGCATGCAATATTCCGTGCCCCGCGCGCAACACGATCAAGCCCGGCGTGATGAGTACAGCGCCCGGCAGCAACTGGAGAAAGCACGTGCGACGCGCGAAGAATACAGCCGTGTGCGGGCTGCCATCGAAGGCGAATTGTACCGCATTAAAACGGAACTTGCAGAATTGCGATCTGCGAGCGGACAAGTCCGCAATATGCCAAGCAATATACAGCCAACTGCATCGCCTTCGCCAGCGATGCCTTCCGCACCGGCTGCGCTGGACATTGTCGCGCCGACAGATGCTGTCGTCGCGGATGTCTTTGCACAGCCAGGCATATGGGCGCAGCCCCATCAACAGCTCATCGCCTTGATGCCTGTAGCCGGTACGCTGGAGGCAACAGCATGGTTTTCCGAAAGAGATGGCGTAAACTTACAGCCCGGGCAAATATGCCGCGTGTTTGT
>JAIRVN010000112.1 GCA_031253875.1 Deltaproteobacteria bacterium
CTCCCCCGGCCAGGCAGGCGCGTTGTCTGCGAGCGCCTACAGGCCGCTTCCTCCCTCCGGCGGCCCTCGCGATATCGTGGCCATCGGGGTTTCCACCGGCGGCCCCCCGGCCGTGCAAAAGGTTCTCTCCGCGCTGCCCGAGAATTTTCCGGCCAGCATCCTCATTGCCCAGCACATGCCCGCGGCGTTTACCGGCCCGTTTGCCAAGCGCCTGGACGCGCAATGCGCCATTTCGGTCAAAGAGGCGGAGCAAGGCGACAAAATTCAGCACGCCTGCGCGTACATCGCCCCCGGCGGCAGACACATGCTGCTGGAACGGCGCGGTGCAACACCCGAACTGACGATTACCAGCGACCCGGTGAGCGAATTGTACAGACCTTCCGCCACGGTCCTCATGAACTCGGTGGCCCAGATCAATCCCCGCAAGACTGTTGGCGTCATACTTACAGGCATGGGAAGCGACGGCTGTGCCGGGATAAAGACTCTGAAGGACAACGGCGGCTATATTCTGGCGCAGAACGAGGCTTCCTGCGTGGTGTACGGCATGCCCAAAGCGGTGGTTGACGCGCATCTTGCAGACCAGATCATAGATATAGAAGAGATGGCTGCGGCCATCATCGCCGCCGTTCGCGGCAGATGAAGCCGGTGACGATGACGGCACAGCGGCATGAACGCGCGACAAAGACGCTGATCTTTACAGTGCCTTGAAGAAATTGCGCTCGTCGAGACAACACCTAAATGAGACAGCAGAGTTGCCTATGAATACTGAAAGCATACCGCCCCAAGATGTTCAGCGCATTCTTCAGAATTTACAGAGTGACGATACGGAAATTCTGCGAAGCGCGGCCTTCGCGGCAGGCGACTGCAAGCTTGCCGAAAGCGTTGACCTGCTGTGCAAGGGCATTGCCAGTGCGAATATAGGCGTACAGGAAGCAGCAGAATATGCGCTGCGGAAAATCCGCGGTCCTCGCACCGTACGAAGCCTGCTTCCTCTTCTGCGCAGCGATGACGCTCCCCTGCGCAACATTGCCATGGACGTGCTGCGCGAAATAGGCGCGGACGATCTGGACGTCCTGCATCCCCTGCTGCATGACGCCGATTGCGATATGCGTATTTTCATCGCCGACATCCTCGGCTCCACAAAAAGCCGCAAGTCTGTCGCCTCGCTTTGCGATTCTCTGTTGAAGGATCCGGAGGTCAATGTGCGTTATCAGGCTGCGGTCAGTCTGGGCAGCCTGGCGTTTCCGGAAGCGGTGGAATGTCTGAGGCTGGCCATGATGGACGAAGAATGGGTACAGTTTTCCGTTGTGGAGGCGCTGACGAAAATCCGCGCCGATTCTACGGTCACCGCTCTGACGCAAGCCTTGTCCAACTGTTCGCCCCTCGTGGCCTCCATCATTATCGACGCGCTTGGCGAAATGGGCAATATCAAGGCGGTGCCCCTGCTGTTCAAGTCGCTTGAAAGCGCCTCCGTCCCCCTGCGTCATAAAACAGTGAAATCCATTGTAAAAATTCTCGGCGGCCGCTCGCTCTCCTTGCTCAATCCCAAGGATCATACGCGTTTCCGTGACTATCTGTTGGATACCTTGAACGATGAAGATGAATCCGTCCTCATGGCCGCCCTGTCCGGCTTGTCCGTCATGGGCGATGATGCGGCCACCAAGGCAATTTTTCGCCTGATGACGCGCATGAACCCCGACCTGCATCAGGATCTCATCCAGGCCGCCACACAGACGATCGCCTCTATCGGTTTCAACCAGAGTTTCGTGGACGCCCTGCATGCCAAGAACAACGACATGCTGGTGCATGTTGCCGTGGACGCGAGCCTGCTGATGGACGATACACGCCATATCCAGCACATCAAGGAGATCTTCTGGCAACACGACCGCGACATCCAGCGAGCTGCCGCCGTCCGTCTTGCCCGGATCGCCGGCCCGGATGACGTGCCCTTCTTTCTTGACCTGCTGGATCGCCATACGGACGGCGATGTGCTCAAGGCAGCTCTTTTCTTCCTGGGGAACCGCATGAAGGCGGAACAGGCCACGGAAAAACTGTTCAGCATGTTGGCCCACCCCTATGATGACGTCAAGGAAGCAGCGCTTGAAGCCTGTATCGCCCTGCAGACCCCTCAATCGACAGAACACTTCAAACAGCTTTTCAAAGAGAATGAGCCGCGCCTGCGCGCCATGGCGGTCTACGCCCTTGGCCGGCAAAATTTTGCGGATAACCTGCCGGAACTGCGCGCGGCCCTGGAAGACGAAGATGCCCATGTCCGCCAGGTCGCCGTGGAGGTCTTCGGCGCGTCCGGCTCTTGCAACAGTGTCTATTTGTCTCTTCTGCTGCCACGGCTGCACGACGAAAACAAAGATGTGCGCATAAGCGTGGTGTCTCTGCTTGGCACCTGCAATTCGCCCGAGGTTCTGCCTCCTCTTCTGTCCGCCTTGAACGACCAGGACGACTGGGTGCGCATCCGCGCGGTGGAAGCGCTGGGGCATTTGAAAGCCACTGCGGCGGTGCCGCATCTGGTACAAATGCTGGATTCGTCCAATCCCATGCTCACTTTTAAAATTATTGACACACTTGGCAGAATTGGCGGCAAGATTGCCTTCCGCGCTCTGCTCGGCATGATCGACCACGAAGATCCCGAAATCCAGCATGTCGCAGCCGAGGCGGTTTCAAGCATACAGGCGGAACACGAATGAGCCTGCTCGCTTCCTCCACGCTCGCTTCGTCTTCTTTGCGCAAGGAACTGAAGATCAGCGACGAAGAATTCCGTCAGTTGCGCGATTTTATTTACGTTCAATGTGGTATTTTTATTGGTGAAAACAGAAAATATCTCGTTGAAAACCGCCTGGCGACTCGCATCAAGGAACTCAACCTCACCTCCTACGGCGAGTATTATAATTTCCTGCGCTTTGACCCCAACAAACGCGCCGAACTGTCCAAACTCTTTGAAGTCGTCACAACCAATGAAACCAGTTTTTACCGCAACCCCCCACAACTGCAGGTTTTTCAGGACGTGGTGCTGAAGAATACAATCGAGGGTTTACGCAAAAACAACCAAAAAAAGCTGCGTATCTGGTCGGCGGGCTGCTCTACCGGAGAGGAACCGTATACGATAGCCATCATCATCCACGAACTGCTCAAACAGGAAACGCTGACCTGGGATATTAAAATTACCGCCAACGACCTTTCGGAAGCGGTACTCGCCTCCGCCCGCCGGGGCGTCTATACGGAATACGCCCTGCGCACCACGCCCAAAGACATTATCGCCAAATATTTTGTACAAGAAGGCGCCAACTATAAACTCGACGCCAAGCCCAAACGACTCGTCTCATTCGGCCAGATCAATCTGAACGACAAACTGCAGCTTGCCCGTGTGGAACGCTCGCATATCGTGTTTTGCCGCAATGTTATTATTTATTTCGATGACGACATGAAGCGCCGGGTCATAAACGCGTTTTACGACAACCTTTTGCCTGGCGGCGCCTTGCTGATCGGGCATTCGGAGTCTCTCCACAACATCAGCCGCGCGTTCAAGCCCGAACACCACAAAGGAACCATTGTTTACAGCAAAACGGCTTGACCGTCGGTACACTTATGAGCGTCAAGCTGATTGCCATAGCCAACCAAAAAGGAGGCGTTGGAAAAACCACAACAGCACTCACACTGGCGACCGCACTTGCGCGTATGAACAAGCGTGTGCTGGTACTGGATCTGGATCCCCATGCGTGTGCCTCGCTGCACATGCGCCTGTACCCGGAAAACCAGTCCCGTACCTTGTATGACCTGTTTCAGGCGCCGGAGGACCAGCGTGAGGGACTCTGGAAAGACATCATCAAAGAAACGCGTTCGCAGCGTTTGGATATCGCCCCTGCGAGCATCCGGCTTTCCGAGCTTGAAATAGATCTGCGTGATCGCAAGAACAAGGGCGGTATTCTGGCCAATGCACTCACGCTGGTTCAGGAGAACTATGAGTATGTTCTGATGGACTGCCCGCCCCACGTCGGCATTCTGTTGGTCAACGCCCTGGTGGCGTGCGATCTGTTGATCATACCCATCCAGACGGATTTTTTGGCGTTATACGGTTTGAAACTGCTTTTCGACACCATGAGGACACTGAACAAGGTGCTGCCCAAACCCGTCAGATATATGGCGCTGCCGACCATGTACGACAGGCGTACAAGAGCCTGCACGCGTGTATTGGACCTGTTGCAGGAGAAAATGGGTTCCGCCATGTTCAACACCATCATCGGCATAGATACTCGCCTGCGCGAAGCCAGTGCGCAGGGTTGCGTGATCTATGATCTGGATCCGCAAAGCCGCAGCGCTTTGGCATATACGGCACTGGCCGGGGAAATCGTGGAATTATGAGCATGAAGCCCGAAGAATATTTGCAAGCGCAATCCTTTGCCCCTCCGTCCTCCGGCCCGGCAACGGCATTGAACAATGCCGAACAGGCGTTCATCAACAAATATGTTGGGGCTGACGTGGCGCGAGCGCTGGAAGCGGACCGGCATGACCCCGCCCAGGCGCTCCCGCTGCCCGCGGCCATGCCGGCCACAGAAAGCAGCGTCGAAGAAGCGCCATGCGAACCTTCGCTTTTGGAATGTTTGAAGAAAGCGCCATCCATACAGATGGTGGCCTTCTATCTGGACGCGCAAATCTATCTGATTCCCACCATGGCCGTCAGTGAAGTATTGCGCTACATGCCGCCCGTCCTCCTGCCCATGGCTCCGGACTTCGTTGCGGGCGTTATCAACCTGCGGGGAAAAGTCACGCCGCTCCTCTATCTTGAAAATCTGCTCACCACGCCCCGAACGGAACGGAGCGAAAATCGCTTTATCATCATTTGTAATTATAAGGGTCTACAGGTCGGCCTTATCTTCGACAAGGTTCACACCATGTACACCTTCAACCAGGATCAGATCATGTGGGACGTGGAATCGCGCATCGGCGCCAGCGCGGAATACATCTGCGGCCTTGTGGATGTGAACCAAAGCATTTTGGGCGTAGTATCCGTTGACATGATACTGGATAAGGTACTTCACGATTAGGATGGAACCATGAGCAAGCATATCATGATTGTTGACGACTCCAAGACTATCCGCAATCTCCTGGCATTTGTCGTAAAAGCTGAAGGATTTAGAGTCACGACCGCCGAAGATGGCCTTGACGCTCTAGAAAAACTCTATAGTATGGAGACGGTGGATCTCATCGTCTCGGACGTCAATATGCCGCGTATGGATGGCTTTACGTTCATCAAAACCCTAAGAGAACAGGATGGTTATAAAGATGTGCCCATTATCGTCCTGTCTACGGAAGGCAAAGAACAGGACATCGCCACGGGGATGCAGCTGGGCGCCAACATGTATATGGTGAAACCTGCAGAACCGGCAAAAATGATTCGGAATATAAAGATGCTGCTCGGATAGCCGATATTTTTTCCGGGCGGCGCCGTCATGACGCCGAGCAGCAGGAGCACAAAGCCCGGGCCGGGCGGAACGGCCGCAAGGATGCTGTATGAGCCAGGACTTCATGGATGCTGAACTCTTTGCCGACTTTATCATTGAGGCCAAAGAGCACCTCGAAACCATAGAACCCAACTTGCTGGAACTTGAAAAAGCGCCTGGCAATCTCGAGCTGCTGAACGAAATATTCCGTCCCATGCATTCGCTCAAGGGCGCTTCGGGCTTTCTCGGCCTGAATAAAATGAATATGCTTGCGCACAAATGTGAAAACATTCTGGATGCGCTACGTAAAGGCGATATGGTTGTCACCTCGGCAATCATGTATATCATTCTGGCCTCCACGGATGCCTTGCGACAGATGATAGACACCCTGGAGAGCACCAACACGGAAGGTGATGTGGAAACAGAACACCTGACGGACCAGATTAACGCCATCATGGCGGGGGAAACTGTCGCCCCCGCTGCTCTCGCCCCTGGAGCAGTCGCGGAGCCGGCAGAGAAGCCCACTGTGGAGGAAGCCGCCCTGCCCGAAGATACGCACGCTACGGAACACATCCCCGAAGCGCCGGAGCCGCCCGCTCCTGCCGCTGACGCGGGCAGCGGCGCATCCATGGACAACGCATCCCATGATACGGCCATGCCCGCCATGAGCGCCAAAGAGTGGATCCAGACCCTTGAACAGCTGCCTTCCTATAAGCTCACCGCTTTCGGAGAAAGCCACCTCAGAGATTTTATCGATGAAGCTCGTGAAATAATTGAAAATCTTGTTACGGGACTGCTCAGTCTTGAAGAGCAGCCCCAGGGGCAGGATGAGCTGATCAACGATCTGTTCCGCTATTTCCACAATCTTAAAGGCAACAGCGGCATCATCGCCTACCAGGAACTCAACAGCCTCACCCATGAGGCAGAAACTCTGCTGAACAATGTCCGGCGCGGCGAAATGGTCCCCAGCCGTGAGCTGATAGATCTGCTGCTGCTCGTGGTGGACGTGATGGAAGCCCTGATCAACAACATTGACAGCGCGGACGGTACAGTACGGCCTTTCGATATCTCCCAGACTCTGCACCAATTGCAACAAGCTGTGGCGGGCGAAGAGATCACCCTGCCGGAAAGCCTGCGCGGAGCACCGCCTTCACCCGGAGAGAATGTTCGAGCGCAATCCGCTGCTGAACCGGAAAGCGCACACGCAGCAGATGCATCCACCCCTGTCGTCATCCCCATGGGCAACGAGGAAGATGACTTGGACGCCTTCCGCAAAACAGTGCAGCAGCAATCGGAAATTTTCCACTCCGCCTGTGCCTTGCTTGAAAAGGACGGCAACAATAAAGACAACATCAGCGCCCTCTACCGTTCGCTTGTGGCTGTGCAGAACGCATGCAGCTTCATGAAAATGGAAGAGGCGAGAGTGTATGCCGAACGCACGGCGGGCATTGTGGACAAAGCGCGCTCGACGGACATGGATTTTTCCCTGATGCTGGATTTGCTCAACCAGGAATTCAGCATTTTGCTCGAAATCATTGAAAAGGAAAGCGCCAAGCTGGCCGGCGCTCCGGCTACGCCACCCGACTCGAAACTCCAAGCTGTCCCGGTGCCGAAACCTGCTCCTGCTGCGGAAAAGGCGCCTCCCCCGGCCTCTGCCGCAACGCCCATGCCCGTGGCAAAACCTGCAGCGGCTCCGGCGACGCACAGCGCAGTGCCGGCGCCTGCGGCTCAACCGGCGCCCCCGGCTGCGGCGAAGCCCTCACCCCCCCCCGCAAAGCCTGCCGCTCCGGCAGGCGGAGGCGCAGGAGCCGGCGCACATGAAAGTTCCAAAGCCTCTGCCACCATTCGCGTGGATCATGAAAAGCTTGATCACCTGATGAACCTGATCGGCGAACTGAACATCAATCGTAACCGGTATACCCTTATCGCCCGCCAGCTTGAAGGAAGCGGCGAAGAAAAGAATATTAACGAAATAGCCCAAAGCCTGTCTGAAACCACCTATGCCATGGCGCGCATTTCCGATGATCTGCAGGACACGATCATGAAAGTGCGCATGGTGCCGGTTTCTTCGGTTTTTTCGCGCTTCCCGCGTCTGGTGCGCGACCTGTCGCGCAAAAGCGGCAAGGAAGTGGACCTCGTTGTTGAAGGCGATGAAACCGAACTTGACAAAAGCGTGGTGGAAGTTATCGGTGACCCGCTGGTGCATTTGATCCGTAACTCCGTGGATCACGGCGTGGAGCACGAGGCGGATCGCATCGCCAAAGGAAAGCCTGCCAAGGGAAAAGTCGTCCTGCGCGCCTACCACAAAGGCAATTCCGTAGCCATTGAAATCGAGGACGACGGCAACGGCATCGACCCTGAAAAAATGCGGGAAGTCGCCGTGCGCAAAGGCATACTCAGCGCGGAGGAAGCCAGACAACTTGACGACCGCGAGGCCACGGAGCTGATTTTCGCGCCCGGCTTTTCATCGTCGGAAGTCATTACCGATATTTCCGGACGCGGCGTTGGCATGGATGTTGTGCGCACCAATATCAAAAATCTCAAAGGCAGCGTGAGCATCTCCACCGAAGTGGGCAAGGGGACGCGTTTCACCCTGTCGCTCCCGCTGACTTTGGCCATCATCGACGCCCTGATGGTCAACGTTTCAGGCGAAATGTACGCCATTCCGCTGGACGCTGTTTCTGAAACCACGAAAATCGAATCCGCCCGCCTGACGGATATGAAAGGCCGCAAGGCGGTCACCCTGCGAGGCGAAGTGCTGGGTATTGTCGAACTGGCGGAAATGCTTGTCCTGCCCAAGAGCTATGAGGAATTGCCGGAAGTGCTTTCCGTCGTCGTCATCCACGACAATGAACGCAGGCTGGGTTTGGTTGTGGACAGATTGTTGGAACGCCAGGAAATCGTGATCAAGCCTTTGGGCGCGTACCTTGGAGATCTGAAAGGCATTTCCGGCGCGACCATCATGGGCGACGGTTCGGTCATCCTCATCCTCGATCCGCACGAAATCTACCTGATGGCAACCTCAAAGGGTCTTGGATAACATACCGCCACGCACAACACATGCACGCCGCAAGCCCTGTGTTCGGCTTGCGGCTTTTTGTTTTATACAATACGTTCTGCGCAACAGTTGCACTTTCGCAAAGTTGCACTGCTCCGGACGCATGTTCCAGCCGTTGGAGAAAAACGCGCATGTCCACACTCCGACTGCCAAGCCTTCCGTTTGCCGTTCTGCTTGTCACGTTGATCCTGAGTTCCTGTGGCGGCAAAAAGCTGCCCAAGGCGCCTGTCTCTGCCCCGGCGGAAAAAGAACGTGTCCTCGTCGGCCTTCCAAGCAAAGCTGAAACACGCAAACATCCCAACGGCGACGGCAGCGCTGTGCCCCGGGCTGATCCCGGCTATCTGCAGTGGCTGGAAAAACAATCCATGCTCGCCGATGCGGGAGAACTCGCGCGCATCGTCTCCGGCTCGGAACTGCCCTGGCGCAGCCCCGTGGCGGGCGGACAACTCGACATCCTGCTTGATGCCGCGGATACTTGGTTATTCGTGCATCCCTCCAGCCTGCTCACCGAGGGTTCACGTCCGACGTTCAAGGAACTGGCCGAGGGATCCGCCCTGGATCTGCTCAAACAGGTGGGTATCCGGGGGATATTTGTCGCTCCCGCGCACGAATCCGGTTCTGTCTGGCGCGAAAAAAACGCCATGCCCCGCACAGAAGCGGATGACGACCCTGTATCTCTCCGCTTCAGCGAACATGCCGGCAACGACAAAGATTTTAAACAGTTCTCCAGCCAGGCCGAAAAACGCCATATCCAGCTCGGCGGCGATATTCTTTCCCCGGCGACCGGAGTCGGGCCGGACTTTGCCCTGGCCGCCCGCGCCCTGCGTGAATACCCGGGCGCATATATGATGGTGGAAATTCCGCGCGCGCATTGGACGGTTCTGCCCCCAGCCCCAAATCCCAACAGTCTGGAAGGCCTGCCTCTTAACCAGGAGCAGATCGCAGCGCTGAACAAGGAACGCCTGCTGCCGCCGGCCATGGCGCGCGACAGCCTGGACTGGACCAACCAGGGGGGCTGGGCCGCCACCGGTGAAATACGCTGCAGCGACGGTCAGCTTCGACGCTGGGTGTTCCGCTACCATACGCAGCCCGCACGTCCCCTGCTGAGTTGGGAAGACCCCTCAGGTGCGGCACAGCGCATACTTTCAGGCAGCATCATCCAGCAAGTGGGCGTGTTGCGCCAGGCCTTGGCCGGCATCCACATCGACCCGCTGTTCGGACTGGATGCCTTGTACCATCCCGCCCAACGCAGCCTGGAGCCGGCGCCATCCGCCTTGCGCTCGCTGGCGCGGGAAATCCGCCGCTACGGAGGCTGGTCAATCCAGCGCGATCCCGTACCGACAGGGGTGAATGCGCAACTATTGGATGCCGGAGTGGACTTCATCCCGGACAACATTACCTCACCGGCGGCTGAATACGCCCTGCTTACGGGTGATGTCGCTCCCCTGCGCGCCCTGCTCACGCAAGCGCTCCACTTTGATCAGCGCCGCTTCGTGCGCGGCATGCCCGATTCGGAAGGCATTCGTTTTCAGGCTCTTGGGGCCTCCCCCTTTCCGCCGGACGCGCTCCAGAAACTCCACCTGATTCTGGCAGGACAAACGGAATGTCCCTGGGACGGCAACACTCTGTACGCCACCGGGCCTTCGCTGGCCACACTGGTGATGCGCGCGCAGCAGACGGAACGCGCCAAAGCCGATTCAGGCCCGCTTGGCCCCCATCTGTTGCTTACAGCCTTCCGCGCCGCCATGCCGGGACTTTTCCGCCTTTCCGGCGCGGATCTTACGGGTGCGCTCAACATTTCCGTCAAAACGCCTCCCGCGCATGCTGTACTCGGCGGCTGGAGCCTGGGTTCCGCCTGGGCTCGTTCCGCTACACGCAAGGGCTTTGAACGGGCGCTCACCGTGTACCCTCCGCTCAACAACCAATCGCGCCAGCCGAACTCCTATCTGTCCCAGCTTGGCCGGTTGAATACGATACGCGCGAAATACAAGGTCGCGCAAGGCACGCTGCTGGGACCTCTGCAGGCGGATGCGCCTTCTGTCCTGCCTCTGTTGACCCGCCTGCCTGGCGGAGGCTATCTGCTGGCGGCGGCGAACTTCTCTCCAAAAGGCACGCACAGCGGCATCAGCCTACCTGCCTCGCTGGGCACGGCAGACATTCAGGATCTCATGACAGCAAAAAATATTGCTCGTTCCGGCGACCAGCTCTCTCTGGAACTTGGCCCCTGGGCCTGCCGCATTCTTCTTATAGGAGGCAAAATATGACATCTACCCCGCAAAACGGCAACCAACAGAGCGCTTCCTTCTTTTCCAATGCCTGGGGCAAATTCGCGCAAACCCGCGATACCGCGCCGCCATCCGCCGTGATCGATGCGCCAGAGGAGGCCGGACACGCAATACGGCATGCCGATGCACCCCCGCAGGAAACGCCTGTAACAGACGCTACGCAACACATACCGAGCGTAGAACATAGCCTTGCCGCCACAGCGGCCGCTTCCGTCTCCATCGAGACCCAGGTAAAACCCGGTTTTTCAGAGGGTTGCTTCAACGGCTTATCTTATATAGCCTTTCTGGCACTTCCGCTTCTTTTGCTTGCCCAATTCGCGGTGGGTTTGTCTGCTCTCACGCCCTGGCTATTCCCTCAGGAGGCGCGCTTCGCCGAAAGCTACGAGCTCATGGCCGCCTCCGGACAGTGGCTTATGGCGCCCGCCGCGCTTCCTCCCGTCTGGTTCTGGCTTCTGCGCCTGCTCAACACCCTGCCGTATGTGGATGGCCCTGTGGTCTATGCCGCAGGGGCGGCCTGCGCCGCGGTCCTTACT
>JAIRVN010000003.1 GCA_031253875.1 Deltaproteobacteria bacterium
CCTCGACATCGTCATACGGACCTTGCTCAAGCCCGCGCAAGAGCGCACCCACCTGCTCGACTGTCGGCAACAGGAAACCAAGCTGCGCGCCGGGTTTCAAGGCTTGCGGCACATGGCGCAAATGTTCCCAGGGGGTACGCATGTCCAGGAACAGTGCGTCTGCTCCCTGAATGGGAAAACCTTCGGCAATGTCGCGATGATACAGCGTCACGTTGTCGCCAAGGCCCGCCCAGTCGAGGTTGCGGCGCGCCAGCTTGTAGAATTCCTCCCGCGCTTCGCAACTGTGCACTTCACCGGCAGGGCCGCAAAACCAGGAAAACGCCAGGGTAAGGGCGCCGGAGCCGGAACCGGCCTCCAGAATACGCCGTCCTCGTCCCACGCCGAGCCGCAGGCAAATGTAGGCAATATCCTTGGGATAGATAATTTGTGTCTGGCGTTTGACGCCTTTGACAAGATCGTACAACCCGGGCTCATACAGTCGCAGGGGCAGACCAAGGCTGGTGCGCACTTCTCCGCCGTAGTCGGCGGCGGCCACATCGTTCATGGACAGCACGCCGTTGGCGCTGTGCCAGTCCCGGTCCTCTTCCACGCGCATGAGGCGGCGCTTGCCCTGGGGTGTAGCCACAATCACCAAAGCACCAAAAGGGGGCATGCATACTCCGTGTCTGCTGCGGTCGACGCCCGCAACAGGCTTTAGCGAAAACGCACATCAAGCCGCTGCGGCGATGTCTTAATCACGCGGCTGGATGCGGGCACGCGGTGAAGGTCAACCACCATGCGCGTGGAGTCCGCCTGCCGTCCTACCCGCACAGCCTTGACAATCTTGTTCGGCGGTATGGCGGGTATGTTCACGTTCCATTGTCCTTCCAAATCGAGTACGAACCTGTCAGGATTGTGAAGCAGCATGGACTTGTACACAAGCGGACTGTCGCCGCCAATACGCAAAGTGGCGCCTTCTTGCGTGGCATACACTACAATGTTGGTGATATTCCTGACGCCCCCACCCGTGTGTTTGGCATTCGGCTCCGGCGCGACAGGAGCCTTGGACGGAGTGAGGCGGGGAGACACGGGCGGCGACGGAGGAGGATCGGGGGGCGCGTGGCCGGCGTCTATTTGCGCGGGGACGGTTTTTACCGCAACACCCGCTGCGGAGGAGCTCTGTTCGGCGGCATCGCTCTCCGCCTGCTGGGGCGAATTTTTCGCGGCGGACGGCGCCAGGGCCCCACTGCTTTGCGCTTCCGGAGCGGATGGGGCAAGCGCGGCGCGTTCTTCAGGCACACGCGCTTTTTCAGTCACTGACGCAGGAACGCCGCGCAAATCTTCCATCTTGAAGGAATTGAACACCATGAGCAACAGGGCCAGAAAAATGACCCCGATGATAAGAAAGGTAATGGTTTTGTTCATCGCCGACCGTTCAGTCTATGCGCCAATAAAAGCGCCATGTTCTCAAATGCGCCGAAACAACACAGCGTTTCAACGGCGCTGCATCCTGGGGCTATCCAATTCTTTCTGACGGCGCTCCCTGCCGATATACGCAAGAAAATCCCTCGCGCATTCCAGATCCGGCGCAAATTCCAGCGCGGTCAGCAAATGCTGCTCCGCTTCGTCCAGCTTGCCAAGCGTATAGTAAATGCGAGCAATGTTGAAGTGCGCGTGGCTGTCGTCCGGGGCCAGCGACAACACGCGCTTGGCATGCGCCAGTGCTGCCTCCGGCAGTTTCCCCTTACGCAGGTTGATGCCGAATTCCGCAAACATGTATTTGTGTTCCGGCACAATGCCTTCTTCCACATCGGCGATATCCAGCAAAGCTTTGAGCGCGCTCTGCGAATCGCCGCCACGCCGGGTTTTCAACAACAGGGCGCCAAAATGAGCTCGCAGATGGTTTTCCACTTCTGTCCGCTCGGCGGCGAGTTGCTCGGGAGTTTTGGCCAGCGGGACTCCAGCCTGCGCTTGGCGCTGTGCGGCAGCAACAGGCCCCTTGAGGATGGGCGTGGCAAGGATCGAGGGCTCCTGCGCAAAACTTGCGCAAAATGTCGAGGGGTCTATGGGCGCAGCCTCGCTCAGGGGTTGAAAAGCTCTGTCAAGCTCCTGTACCTGATACCCCGCATCCCCGCAGTCCCAGGCAAACCAGTAGCGTTTGCGCTTGCCTGAACCGCGCCCCTCTTTCGACCCCGAGCCCAAGGAGGAATATACCCCGATAAACATGGCTGTGCTCACGGCTTGTCCCTTGTTTTCGCATGCAGTATGAGGAAAGGTAGCGCAGCGCCTGGAAAAATGCAATGCGAACCTCCCGGCGGAGCAGCGTCGTCAAACGCGCATCCGCATCCAGGCTGGACGCAAGGCCGTTTTTGCGCTAATGGCAGTCGATGCACGAAATATCCATTGTCACAAGCCTGTTATCCCTCGTTGAAGAGGAACTCGCGAAGCGTCAGCTGCAAAAACTTCTCGTGGTGCGCGTCCGGCACGGCGCGCTTGCAAACATCGTGCCAGATGCCATGTCCTTTGCTTTCGAGGCTCTCACGCTGGGAGGTCCCTTTGAAGGCGCGCGCCTGGAGCTGGAAGAAGAACCGGTCGTCCTGCGCTGTTCTTGCGGCGCAAGCTTCAACCCGGAGCAAAAACGGGAGCTGCTCTTTGCGCCCTGCCCCGCCTGCGGCGCAACATGGGGGCATACGGTGGAAACAGGACGCGAACTATACCTGCAACACATTGAGGCCGAATAACTGCATGGAAATTCCCGTTATCCGCAATATCCTCGAGGCCAACAGCAACCTTGCCGGAGATTTGCGCATGCTTTTCATCCGTCACGGCATTCTGGCGCTGAACCTCATCAGTTCCCCGGGCGCGGGAAAAACCTCGCTGCTGGAACGTACCTTGAAAGATTTACAGGCCGAATTCCGCATGGCCGTCATTGAGGGGGATCTGCAGACGGACAACGACGCCCGCCGCGTGGCGGCCACCGGCGCGAAGGCCGTGCAAATCAACACCGAGGGCGGTTGCCATCTGGATGCCGCCATGATCCGGGCTGCGCTGGCGCACTTTGACCTGTCCGAACTGGACGTTCTTTTCATCGAAAATGTGGGCAACCTTGTTTGTCCCGTGGAATTTGATTGCGGCGAAGACGACAAGATCGCCCTGTTGAGCGTGACCGAAGGCGACGATAAACCGGAAAAATACCCCCTGCTTTTCAATCTTGCCTCCGCTCTCGTGCTCAACAAGGTCGACTTGTTGCCCTATGTGGACTTCAATCTTTCCCAGGCCACGCATTTCGCCACGCGTCTCAATCGCGGCCTCGCCGTGTTCGAAGTCTCCTGCCGCACCGGACAGGGCCTGCATACCTGGTACGACTGGCTGCGCGCGCGGCGCGCCACGAAAAAAACCACCTAGAGCACTTGCACAAGGAATTGCCGTGCCCCCCGCATTTCTCGCCTCCGAATACGCCCCCGCTTCACCGGAACATGCCCTGTTCCACATCATCCCCGTGCCACTGGAGTATACGCTTTCCTACGGCACAGGCGCCGCGCGCGGTCCGGCGGCGATTTTAGAAGCTTCGCAGCAGCTTGAAGCCTGGGACGGGTATTCCTGTCCCGGCGCTCACGGCATCCATACGGCGCCGGCCGTGGACTGCAACGGGGGCATCGAAGCGGCGCTGGAGCATATCGCGCAAAGCACGCACGGGGCGCTCGCCCACAACGCTCTACCGATACTCCTGGGCGGAGAACACAGCGCCACCTTGGGGGCGTTGCGAGCGCTCAAGGAACGTTACGAACATTTTGGCATCGTGCATATAGACGCTCATGCGGATCTGCGTTCGCGCCACCAGGGCTCGATATATTCCCATGCTTCGGTAATGCGCCGCGCGGTGGCGGATCTGGGTCTGCGTCTCGCGCAGTTCGGCGTGCGGGATCTCTGTCTGGAAGAAGTACAGGCGCGCCGTGATTTCAACGTACACTTCCTTGACGCGCCGGAACTGGCGCGCACGGGCCTGCCCGCGGCGCCGCTGCCCGGCGATTTTCCCGAAACAGTCTATATCAGTTTTGATGTAGACGGGCTGGATCCCGCATGTATTCCGGCAACAGGCACGCCGGTTCCCGGTGGGCTCGGCTGGTATGACGCCCTGGAAATCGTTGCGCGTTGCGTCAGCAGGCGCAGAGTGATCGGCTTTGACGTGGTAGAGCTTGCCCCGTTGCCGGGACTGCACGCATCTGATTACACGGCGGCGCGCCTAGTCTATCATATTATGGGCTTGGTGGAACGACACGCCGTACTGCCGAGGTGAAGCAAAACCTTACTGGCGGGTAGTGCCGCAGACGCCGTGTGCCCCCGACGCCAAAAACCCGTGTATAAAATCCGTTGCGGACATGAAGGCGCGATCCGCCGGGCGCAGGCCGCTCACGTCATACAGGCCGTCCTGGCAGACAAGGCTCAGGACGCCGTCCGCGCCGAGCCACAGGCTCCCGGCGGGAACATCCGCCGGCCGCGGTCCGCCCGGCTTGCCGGGCGCCAGCGTAACCGGCAGTTCCCTTACCGCTCCGCCGGTCGTGCGCGGAAGCACGTGCAACACGGCGTGCGCGCCCGGCCAGGGAGTTACGGCGCGTATCTGCGCATGTACGGCGCGCACCGGAGCTTGCCAGTTAATCTTGCCATCCGCCTTGCGCAACTTGGGGGCGTAGCTCACGCCCACACTGGACTGGGGCACAGTTTCAGCCCTGCCGTGTGCTAAATCCGCAAGCACCGTCACCAGCAGTTCACCGCCCAGCCGTGCCAGGGCATCATGCAGACTACCGCCGGTGTGTTCGCCAATTTCCATTGCCTGCATGGCATAGACCGGGCCGGTATCCAGTCCGGCATCCATGTGCATGATAGTGACGCCCGTGCATTCGCAACCGTCCATAATGGCGCGCTGGATGGGCGCCGCCCCCCGGTAGCGGGGCAAAAGCGACGCATGCACGTTGACCGGCGCAAGGCGGGGAATGGCAAGAAGCGCTTGGGGCAGGATACGGCCATATGCCGCCACAACCAGGACATCCGGCTTGCAGGCCGCCAGTTCGTCGCGTTGCTCGATGG
>JAIRVN010000068.1 GCA_031253875.1 Deltaproteobacteria bacterium
TGGCGGGGGGCGAGAATTGGACAATTTGGGCTGTGTTCTCGTGGGTGCAGGCACAGTATCTTTCCTTCGCAATCGTTGATCACGGAGCAGTTTTTTCCGGCAGGACGATCTTATGCAGGATTGATACCAAGCCTGACGACAAATTCAGGCGCTCCCCAGCGCAACGCCGAGATGTCGTGCCGCAGAGCTATCTGAAGCGAACCGGAATGATATCCTGGTTGAGCCTGTCGCGTTATCCTTGAACGACTATGCGCCAGAGCGGCGGCAAAAACAATCGGCTCCGGCGCAACGCAGGGCAAATTTCATTTGATATTGGCCGGTTTTTTGTGTATACTGCAAGACATATGGAACAAATGCTGCTCCGGCTCGCACGTCAACTCGACGCACTGGACGAGTCTTCGCTCATGGCTCTGTGGGAAAAATACGCCGCCATCGTGGCGCATTTCGAACCCAGCCAGCGATGGGAAGAAGCTGCTTTGGTGCTCTCCTTTATTCAGGCCAAACGCTGGAAAAACCAGCTCTTCAACTACCACTGGGCTCGCCAGATACAGCTTGCGCAACAGAACCAGGCCGAAGGCCAGACAGGCAGCCCGGAGGGCACAGCCGGCGCCGCCTTCAGCCTGGAAACTCCCGAGACATCACGCGCCGGATCCGAAGGCGGAAAAAAGCGCTGCCAGGTGCTCAGCTTCAAGCCGCAAAAACGTGACTAAGCAAGAAATACAGCAGGAACAGGCGCTGCGGGCTTTCAGTCCAGCCTTGGAGCTTCCTCTGCGCCATGTCCTTTTGCGTCTTGCAGACGCGCCGCCCCAAGTGCTGCTGCTGGAAGGCGGCGCCGAAAGCGCGCGCACCGCCCTGGCGCGCTGGTGGGCCGCCTTGTTCAACTGCTCCGCACGCTCAGCGCAGGGCCCTTGCCTGCATTGTCCGGATTGTCTGCAAATCGCCGCAGGGGAGCATCTTGATCTTATCGCCGTGGATGGCCGCATCTCCAACAAAGAAGATGAGGAAAATCCCGGTCCGGTACGCGCCCTGACCATGGAGCGGATCCAAATTCTGCGCAGGCAGTTGGGCGAAGCGCCGCACGGCGCAGGCCGCCGCGTAGTTATCATGGCGGGTTTGGAAGCGCAGATCCGCACCGCGGCGGCCAACGCGCTACTCAAAACACTGGAAGAGCCTCCGGAACACTCGGTTTTTGTGCTGCTTGCCCCGCAACGGGAACAATTGCTGCCCACCCTGGTTTCGCGTTCCTGGGTGCTTACTCTGCCCTGGCCGGCCACGGCGGAAGTCACATCCACAACGCAGGAATGGGAAGACGCTCTGGCCCATTTTCTGGAAGAAGGCGCCGGCTGGTTCGAGCGTACTGCCGTACGCGGTCTCGAACTCGCCTGCGTACAGGATCTTGTGCTCGCCTGCCAGAAAGCCCTGGCCGCCGTGCTGGCAGGACACGCGACGGATCGGGGGCTGGCTCGCTGTTTTGCCGCGCGCTTGGACGCACACGGTCTTTACGCCGCGGGCGCATTGCTCGGACGCATGCAGGACGCTCTGCAATATACCGTCAATCCCGCCCTGGCTGCGGACGCCCTGGCGACAGAACTCTACGCTCTGCTGCGGACCAGCCGCAACTGAGAACCCCCCCGGCAGCGGACTGCCGAGGGGGTCAGGTTTTTTAGCCGTTGTGCGTCAAGCGACTACGGACTGATGATGTTGACTTCTGCGCGACGGTTCATGAAGCGTCCCGCAGGGGTATTGTTGTCATAGTAGTAGGACACGCCGCGACCGTCATCCACAATGATCTTGTTCTTCACGCCGGCCTTTTCAAGGTAGTTTTTCACAGCCTTGGCGCGGTTTTCAGACAGGGTCTGGTTGGCCTTCTTCTGGCCGGTGACGTCAGCCCAGCCGACGATGCTGATCCGCTCTTCCGGACGGGTCTTCAGAACGGCGGCATACTGGTCGAGGGTGGCGGTAGCGACCTTGTCCAGATTGTACTTGCCAACCGCGAAGTGTACGGCGCGCAGCGTGAGGATGTCCTTGGCCTGAGAGGCTTCGAAGCAGAATACCTTCTGCACGAACTGGTCGGCCAGTTCTTCAACGGCCACGATTTCGGTGGCGTCCACCAGCACGGAACCTGGCTTCAGAGCGGCGATTTTTTGCAGAACAGCAGCGCCCTTCTTGGTGTCGGCAAGACTCACGATATGGATGGTGGCATTGGGATTGGCGGCATAGATAGCCTGCGCGCCGGCAACGGGATCTCTGCCGAGGTTGGCTTCGCCGTCCGAAAGCAGCACGATGGCGGTTTTGCCGGGCAGGGCGCTGATGGCGGAGGCCTGAGCAGCAAAATCATTACCCATCGGAGTCATGCGGCTGTAAATGGCCTGACCGTTCTTCAGAGACCAGATGCCCTTGTTCAGCGCGGCCCTGTCCCAGGCGCCAGCGGCGACAACCGTGGACTTGGGCGCAAAGGTGAACAGGCCGGCGTTGTAGGCCAAGGCAGGCAGTTTGGCGTTGATTTTCGCCATGGCCTGTTTCGCCACGTCGATCTTCTCTTCTTTGAACACTTTGTGGGTCATCATCATGGAACCGGAATAATCCACCAGGAACAGGAAGCTATCCTGGCATTTGATATGGGCGCCCAACGTCTGGTGCGCAGCGGCCACGCCGCCCCAGCACAGAATCAATGCCAAAATGCCCGCAAGAATGGAAAACTTTTTCATACTACCTCCTCTGGATCTCGATGTTCTGGCCCCATGCCAGATTTTGCAAGGCGCTTTCCCCCCAAAAAACTTTCATCCACGGACGCAGTGTGCAACTGCGGTTGTACGAACACCCTGTCGGAAGCACATCACCCCGCCAAGCAACATTGTAGCTGTTCCTACCTTCCGGCGGGAGAGAAGAAAAATCCCGTTTTTCCGATACGCTTCCCAACCAAGGTTGAGCACTGCCGCTGGAATACAGCCCGATAGCACATATCAGGTCTACCATGACAGCCCGCCTATCTATTATCATGTCCCTGCATACTCTGCAAGACAAGAATGGATAAAATCGAAAAAAATTGTGAAGGCGTAATTGCTCCGCACTCCGCGCATGCTGCGGCTAATTTTCGTAATACGAACGCAGAACCTGGCTGCGTACAGGATGGCGGAGCTTGCGCAAGGCCTTTGCTTCAATCTGGCGGATGCGTTCGCGGGTGACATTAAAGAGTTTCCCCACTTCCTCCAGGGTATGATCCGATTTTTCGCTGATGCCGAAGCGTTTTCGCAGCACCTGCTCCTCGCGCGGCGTCAGATCCGCGAGCACTGTGGCAAGCTGTTCGGACAGCTTGGTGTTGATGACCTCTTCCGCCGGAGCAACGGCTTTCTTGTCTTCAATAAAATCGCCCAGGCTTGAATCCTCCTCGTCGCCGATAGGCGTTTCAAGCGAAATGGGTTCCTTGGCGATTTTCAAAACTTTCTTCACCTTATCCACGGGATATTCCATGCGCTCGGCAATTTCCTCGGGCGTGGGATCGCGCCCCAGTTCCTGCACCAGATATCGCGAAGTGCGGATAAGCTTGTTGATCGTTTCGATCATATGTACGGGAATACGAATGGTTCGCGCCTGGTCGGCTATGGCTCGGGTGATCGCCTGGCGTATCCACCAGGTTGCGTAGGTGGAAAACTTGTAGCCGCGCTGGTATTCGAACTTGTCCACGGCTTTCATCAAACCGATATTGCCTTCCTGAATAAGGTCGAGAAATTGTAGGCCCCTGTTGGTATATTTTTTGGCAATGGACACCACAAGGCGCAGATTGGAGCGGATCAGTTCCTGCTTGGCGCGCATGGCAGCGGAGTTCCCACGTTTGACGCGCCACAGCACTTCTTCAAGATCCGCCACATGGTGGCAGCATTTCTCCTGCAGGCGCTGCAGGATTTCAATTTTGCCGGTGATCATTTCTTTGAAGGAAAACAGCTCATCCACGCTCATGCGCAGCATTGTCGCCGCCGCATTCGGATGTACTTCACGCGTTTCCACGCCTTTGAACAATTCCTGAATTTCGCTCTGCGTGCGCCCCGTGGAGAGAATATAGGCGGACAGATCGCGCTGGCAGTTGTGCATCTGCCGCACATAATCCTCCACCGTCTCGATGATGCGGTCAAGCAGCGTTTTTTCCAGCTTGATGTCGCGCAGGCGGGTAACGATTTCTTCCTTGAATTGCAAAATATCCTTCTGGACATTGGCGACCCTCCGCTCCAGGGTGCTGCACTCGTCCAGCTTAGCGTAAATGCGCTTTTTCTTGCGGAAGGTCTGCTTGATTTCATCCAGGAGCAGGATGACCCGCGTACGCTGGTTCATTTCATCTTCGCTGGGATCATCCTCCTCGATAGTCTTGACCACATCCTTGAGCTTGATGCGGTTCTGCTTGAGGTCTTCCCCGACATTGATGAGTTCTTCCACCGCCACGGGCACTTCGACCAGCGCATACAACACGTCTTGTTCGCCGTTTTCGATTTTTTTGGCGATCACCACCTCGCCGTCGCGATCCAGCAGGGGCACCGCGCCCATTTCTCGCAGATACATGCGTACCGGATCCGTGCTGCGCGAAGAGTAATCCGCGGATTCCTCGTCCTCGGCCAGATCGAGACCGCTCTCGCCAGCCGGCACTTCGTCATCGCTTTCGTTCGATGCCACGGAAATCTTTTTGCCTTCCTTTTCCGAATCCACGATAACGATTTCAAGCTGATCAAAAATCCCGATGATTTCCTCAAACTGCTCGGGCGTGCCCATTTCCACAGGTAAGGCCTTGTTGACTTCGTCAAAGGTCAGAAAGCCCACGGCCTTCCCCTTGGCAATCAGCGACTTGATCTGTTGAATATCTTTAAGATTGCTCATCGTCCGTCCTTTGTGTTTCGCGTAACGCTACAATATACTCTCTATCGCTTGCAAAGTCACCTGTTCCTGCCGCACTGCGAAGGGCTGCGGCAACCGAGTTGCTCGCCATTTTTTTATGGCGCGCCGCAATTTTTTGCAGCAAGGGCGCAAGTTCCCCCTCCTCGTTGTCAAGAGGCGGAGCCTCACCCGTACGGCAACGCATCCAGAACGCCTTTTCCCATGCATCCAGATGGTACGGAATTTCATCGGCCGGATACGCAAGACATTTCTTCCATACATCACGCGCCCTGGAGGTCTGCAAAAAAACATCCGCGCCCGCTTCCTGCAAATCCCGACATCTGTGCGGATAGCGCGCCATAAAACGCAAAACCTGCCGTTCGAAAGCGTCTGGATCCGCTTCCCCGGCAGCGTCCGTTCCGCGTCCGGAAACCACCACGCCCTTTTGCCGGGCAAGCACGCCGCCTTTCAGCTCCGTCTCGCTCAAATTGAGCGCATGGGCCAGGCTGGAGGCGAAGTGGTAATACAGCTCCGGCAATTCGATCACGTTTCGCAAAAAATCTCGCGCCCAGATCACGGCGTCACGCGGGGCCATATGGCGCTTCACCGTATCCAGGCAGAAACGCAGACCATCCGGCGCCGATCCCAGCAGCTTTTCAAATTCCTCCGCCCCTTGCTTCCGTAAAAGATCATCGATATCCTGCCCCTGCGGCAACAGTACCACCCTGCACGCAAGCCCCCGGGGCAGCAGCAGCTCGCAGGCCCGCTGCGCGGCCTTGCGGCCTGCAGCATCGCCGTCAAACAGCAGGGTGACCTGCGAAGTAAAGCCCGAAAGGCGCTTTACCTGCTCCGGCGTCAACGCCGTGCCCAGCACCCCCACCGCGTGTTCATAGCCGAATTGATGGAGCGTGAGCACATCCATGTACCCCTCGGTCAGCAGCGCGGTTGCCTTGACGGCTATATGCCGCCGCGCCTGTGGCAGCGCATAGAGCTGATCGCCCTTTCTATAGATGGGCGAGTCCGCGCTGTTAATATACTTGGCTTCGTCCTCATCTCCGATGATCCGCCCCCCGAAGGCGATAACCTGATTGGACAGATTACGGATAGGGAAGATCAAACGACCCCGGAAAAGACGATCATAGACACGGCCTTTATCGCTTTTTCCGAGCAAGCCCGCCTTCATCGCAAGCGACTCGCTGCAGCCGTTGCGGCGCAGGGCGTCCGCCAGATCCTGCCAGCCAGGCAGCGCGTATCCGAGGCCGAAACGTTCGGCCAGCGATCTGTCTATGCCTCGCCGTTCCACATACGCACGGCACGCGCCGCCGTATGCGCCGGCGAGGTTGCGCGCGTAGTGCGCGGCAGCCAGCTCATACATGCGCAGCATCTGCTGCCGCTCGCTCCTTTGCTGCTGCCGTGCGCCGCCGTCGGCAGCACCGCCCTCCCGGCGCGTGTCCAGATCGATGCCGGCTTCCTCCGCCAGTTGCTCCAGACATTCCGAAAAATCCAGTCCGTTGATCCTGCCATAGAAATCGAACACATCGCCGGAAGCTTTACAGCCGAAGCAATAAAAAAGTCCGGTTTCCTCGACAATGGAAAACGAAGGCTTGGTTTCCTGATGAAAAGGACAGGGCGCCATCCATCGTGGACCGTTGCGTTTGAGCTCCACATAACGCCGCGCTATGTCCACCAGATTCAGGCGCTCTTTTATCGCCCGTATGGCATCACGTTTTTGCATGGCAATTTTCGAGAGTGCTTCAGTGTGGCGTAAATACTCATCTGAATGTAACCATCGTCATGCCGTCGCCTCCCTGATCCTCCGGGGCGAGGGTGAAGGCGGCGATGCCGGGGAAACTGCGCACGAAACTGTGCACTTCGCGGCGTAATGCGCCGGTACCGCGTCCATGGACAATTTCCGCGCTTTCCATATTTGCAAGCAGCGCCTTGTCGAGGAAAGCCCCCAGCTCGCCCAGCGCCGCATCGGCCCGTTTGCCGCGCAAATCAAGCCGCAACGAAAGCCCGTCCCCGCTCGGGCCATGCACGCGGGGAGAGAGCGCGGCGCGGTTTTGCGGCAACACGTCAATATCGCTCAATTCAGCCCACAAAGATACCCCGTTCATATCAAGCCTCACGCGTTTTTTTCGCGCATCAACTTCGAGAATGCCGGCCGGCCGGCCAAACGGACGGTAGCGCACGCGTTGGCCCGGCTTGAGCGCGGCAGCGTCCGGCGCGGGCGAAGCTTCCTGTTCCGGCGCCGGCGTGGCAAGCGATGCGCGCAGGCGCGACATCTCCTTCAGGGCCTGCTTGTGGGTGGCGCGGCCTTCCTTCCAGGCCCGCA
>JAIRVN010000077.1 GCA_031253875.1 Deltaproteobacteria bacterium
GCCACCCAGGAATCGGTTTGCCTGTTCAGCACCCACCGCGCTTTTCTGGATACATTTGGCGAAGTCGTCATGCCTGACGTGCGCAATGCGCGTTATGTGCTCATGCCCGGCTCCAACCGCTTTGAAGCTCTGGTTACGCCGGACAGTTCCGATCTCATGGAAATGCTTCAGGAAGGCGGCAAACTCTGCGTAGTGGATCCGCGCTGCACCAAAACCGCCGCCCTGGCCACAGACTGGCTGCAAATACGCGCGGGCACGGATCTGGCCCTGGCTTTGGCTCTTATCCATGTCATCATCACCGAAAAACTCTATAACGCGGCGTGGGTGGAGGAACATACTTTCGGCCTTGACAAGCTGGCCGCCCATGTGGCCGGATGCACCCCGGACTGGGCCGCCGGAGAAACCGGGCTTCCGGCGGAGCGCATTGTCCGCGTCGCCCGTGAAATGGCTCAAGCAGCGCCAAGAGCACTGGTATATCCAGGCCGCCGCACGTCGGATTATGTCGATTCCACGCAAATACGCCGCGGCTGGGCGATTTTGAATGCGCTGCTCGGCAATTTCGATTGCCGGGGCGGGCTTATGGTCCCTTCCCCCTTCCGTTTGCGGGGTATTCCGCAAAAAATGCCCTGGTACGACGACAATCCATCGGAACGTCTCGACGAAAGCCGCATCCCCCTACCTTTCAAGGAAGAAGCATCCTTTGTGCCTTTGCGCGAAGGGGTTATTTCGGGCAAGCCCTATCCTGCCGCCGGATGGCTGGTTTTCAAGACCAACCCCATGCAGACGGCCCCGGATCAGGCAAAAACCCTGGCCATGATCGACAGGATGGAGTTTATCGCCACCATAGATATTCTTATGAGCGATACAGCGCATATGAGCGATCTGGTGTTGCCCGCGCATACCTATCTGGAGCGCGACGACCCCTGCCAGGTGCTTCCCGGCGGCCCGGCCGGACCGTGCGCGGTGTGGCGCAAGCCGGTGGTGCCCCCGCTGTATGACACGCGTAATCCTTTTGATATTTTTAAAGGTCTTGCGGAGCGCATGGGGCTTGGCGAGCATTTCAACTTCAGTCTGGACGAGTTTCGCGCGGCCCAACTGAAAAGCCTGGGTGCGGAAACGGACAGGGCCGGGCGCGAACTCACGGAAAAAGGCGTGTATATCCCGGATACGCCGATCTTCGGATTGTACGAAGGCAAGGCGAGCTACAAAACCTCCAGCAAAAAGATAGACCTCTGGAGCGGTCTGTATGAAAAGCGTAAACAGGCTCCCCTGCCTGCCTATGCACGCCCGAAACAGGGCGAGGGCTTCCGCCTCATCGTCGGGCGCACCGCCCTCATCACCCAGGCCTCGTCGCAGAATAACGCCATCCTGGCCGCTTATGTGCCCACCAATACCCTGGACATCAATCCCGGCGCGGCTGCGGCCCTGGGCATACAGGATGGCGATCTGGTGGAGGTCTCCAGTGCCGTGGGCAAGGGCAGGCTGCGGGCCAGGCTCGATCCCGGCATCGAAGCGGGCTGTGTGTATATGCACTCCGGCTTTGGGGCGCTTTCGCCGCGCTTGTCGTTGCAGCACAACAATGGCGTCTGCATCGCAGCGCTGATGGAAGACGCCATGGACGCCGTCTCCGGCAATGCGGCGCACCATGAAACTTTTGTGCGTGTAAAAAAGGTATAAGAAACATGAAATTGGCCATGGTCATAGATTCCTCGCGCTGCGTAGACTGCAAGGCCTGCATGATTTCATGCTCCACAGCCAATGAGACGCCGCCTGGGCGGCATCGCAACTGGATCAAGACAAAGCCGCCGGAATATTCCGCTGCCCGGCCCGGAGGGCATTTTCAGCCCGGGGCATGTATGCACTGCGAGTACCCCACCTGTGTGCCGGCCTGCCCTTCGGGAGCCACTTGGCGCAAAACTGAAACGGGTGAAGTGCTTATTGACGAGGGGTTGTGCATCGGCTGCGGCAACTGTGTTCCCGCCTGCCCCTACGGCGCCCGCTACATACATGGAAAACGCCGTGTGGCCGACAAATGCGATTATTGCGCCTCACGCCGCGTCCAGGGGCTGGAACCGGCCTGCGTGGGCACCTGCCTGACCAAAGCGCGGGTATTCGGCGACCTGGACGATCCCGGCAGTGAAGCGGCCAAACGTCTGGGCAAGGCCAAGTTTGTACAATTGGAATATCCTGGCGTAGCCACGCGCCCAGCCATGTTCTATGTGAAAGAAACCGCACCGGACAATTGGATGCGTAAGCCCGAGGCGCCTGCCTCCCTGCGTTTTCTCAGCGATTTCGCGGCTCCAGGGGTGAAAACGCTGGTGGGGCTGGTCGGATTTGGCTTGTTGGCCGCCTTGGCGCGTGTGCTTTTGCTAAAAGATGGCGACGCAAAGCAGCAGGGAGGCGCCCATGAATAAACGTATGCGCCACAGTCTCGCGGATCGCTGTATGCACTGGGGCAATGCCCTGCTTTGGCTGCTGTTGTTTTTCAGTGGCGCCGGGCTGCTTCAAGGCGGACTTGCGCCGTTCGGAGACGGCTACACGGCAGCAGTGCGCAAGCTGGCCGGCGGAGGGAGCGGGCTTTTACGTCTGCATATCATTCTCGGCTGCGTATGGATGGGGATTTTTTCCCTGTATATCGCGCTCAATGCCAAAAGCGCCGCTTCGTTTCTCCGCGAGATATTTTCTGTGCGTCCCGGCGATCTTATCTGGCTACGGCGCAAACCGGCGATCATGCTGTTGGGCGAACATCGGGCCGCTGCCCTGGGTTTTGAAACAAAGCTGCCGCCACAGGGTTTTTATAATATGGGGCAAAAGGCCTTCGGCATGTTAAGCGTTACTGCGGGCGTGACGCTGGTCGCCACGGGGCTGATTATGGCCACTGGTTTCGCCCCGCCGGGGTTTGCGGGCTGGTGCGTCACCATCCACTATATCGCCTGCGGCCTCACTCTGGCCGGGCTGCTGGTTCACTTGTACATGACCCTGGCCGTACCGGAAGAACGCCCCGGTTTGAAATCCATGTTCAGTGGTTCCGTGCCCGAGGACTATGCCAAACACCATCACGCAAACTGGGAATGACCCTTTTAACCATCAACCCCTCACTCAAAGGAGACACCTGATGTACGCTGCGAACCTGTTGAAAAAATTCACGCTGGCTCTGGTTGTTGTCCTGGCCCTTGGCTCCCTTGCCATAGCCAAAGTTACCGTTGAAGGCGCGGCCCCGGCCCAAGCCAAAGAAGGCGCCTATAATGTGAAAAAATTCCTTAATGACGCCAAGAACCAAAAAATTGTGGTTATTGACGTGCGCACCCTGGGCGAATACGCCATGGGCCATCTGCCCGAAGCCACCAATGTGCCCATTGCGACAAGCCTGGAAGGCGAACTCAAGAACTTCCATAAGGATAAGACCATAGTTTTCATGTGCGCGGCAGGTAAACGCGCTGGAGCGGCGTATTATATGGTTAAGGACAAGCGCCCGGAAATAGCCGACAAAGTGTTCTTCCTGGATGCAGCCGTGCAATACCTGCCGGGAGGCGATGTGGTGATCAAGCCCAATCAATAACTTGAGCGGGTCGATGGTTTTTTAGCGAAGTCCCGCAAAGCTTTTTAGGCTTTGCGGGACTCTTTGATGTGTAGGTGGCCGCATGAAGGCAACAGTCAATAGAAGAAGTGCCGAATTTTTTGTGGGAGGATCAAGCATGGAAGGCGAACGGGATTTTATTTCTGATAGGCGGCTCTCTGACAGGAGACTCTTTGACAGGCGGGTGCTTGGCAGCCAAACGCACGATAGGTTTATGAATGCTGGAAACCGGCACAGTAGTGATAGGCGGTTACACGATCGGCGTTCAGGCGCAGACAAGCGGTCACAGCATGTGATTTTTGAGCAGCTATTGGCTGATGCGTGTGCGGCATGCGGCCAGATGAAGTGTCAATGTCGTGAGGCCTGAAAGCATAGACGGACGGAAAAATGCAGAAATCTTGATTTTGGATAACGATTCAGGCAGGATTGGAGGTGTGCGACCATTGCCGCGCCGCATACAGGACAATGAATGACACAGTATGCAAAAAGGACGATCCGGCTGCTTTGGGGCTTGTTGCTTATGGCGCTGGGTTTCTTTCTGGTAGTGCGGGCCAATATTGGCTTGTCCCCCTGGACGGCCCTGGCTATCGGTTGTTCCTATCTGACCGGCGCCTCCTTTGGAAAAATGATGATTGCCGTTAGCATGTTGGTCATCATAGTGGATTTGTTGCTTAAGGAGAAACTGGGATTCGCGACAATCCTCAATGGGTTGATGATCGGAACATTCATCGAGATCATCGAAAGGATGGAACTGATTCCGCTGATGTCCGATTTTCTGTCTGGCTTGCTGCTGCTTCTGCTTGGGCAGGCTTTTGTTTGTCTGGGAACATACTATTATATTGGAGTTGGGCTTGGCTGCGGACCGCGGGATGCGTTGATGGTCGCCATCGGTAAGCGCTGTCCCCGTGTTTCGATAGGCGTGGTGCGTAGTACGCTGGAAGGCGGCGTGCTGTGCCTCGGCTGGCTGATGGGCGCGAAAATCGGCTTAGGCACAGTGGTCTACGTTTTCGGTATCGGCATTATGCTGCAACTGACTTTTACGGCGTTGCGCTTTGATGTGAAAAGTGTGGTGCATGAAGACGTGTTTGACACCATCCGCGCGTTCCGGCGCAACAGCGGTTTGTAACATGCAAAAAGAAAAAGACTGCCCATGCATGAAGCCGGACTGCGAAAGACACGGTGATTGTGTCGCGTGTCACACGAATCACATACCCAAGCCGAGTCCACCATTTTGCAAGCGACCTGGAACAAAAGCGCCTGAAGGGCTTGCGGAGAGAGTGATTGCCAAACTGCGCGCGGCAGGCATATCGCCAGGAGCAGGCGCAGCATGGGGAGCAAACGCGCCATGAGACTGAAAGAATGATGTTGTCCGTGTGACAACCGTCGCGGCAGGTCTGTTTTAGAACGCATCTCATAATCAAGCTGAGTAACATCACGATACAGCTATGATCGAAGTGATTATTTCCGGCGGCCAGACCGGCGCTGATAGGGCAGCCCTTGACTTTGCCCTGGAACGGGGTTTCGCAATTCAAGGATACTGCCCTCGCGGGCGCAGGGCGGATGATGGTCCCCTTGATGAGAAGTACCCCTTGCAGGAAACGGAGTCTGCCGACTATCCGCCGCGTAATCGCCTGAACGTAGGACTTGCTGACGCCACAATAATATTTAACGGGCTGCCGGAATATTCTCCAGGAACGTACAGGACCATCCAATTCGCCCGTGAACATAAGAAGCAATGCAAAGTGTTGCAAGGTTTTCCGGACATAATGCAAGATGCCGTCGACCTCAAGCAGTGGCTGCAAACACACCAGCCTCAAAAACTCAATGTCGCCGGCAATGCTGAAGAAAAGTGCCCGGGCATGTATGCACATGTGCTTGCTGTGCTGCGGCAAGTGTTGAACCGTATCAGGTAAGGGACGCGCGAGCTTTTCCGGCAGCCCTGAATCAATGGGCTACTAAAGCGCCATCCCTTGCTCAATGGTGAGGATGGGCAGCAAAGAGAGCACCTCACGAAGACGGGAGGCCGGCATGGATGCAAAACAGATACAGCAACTGGATGCCCTGGCCGGCAGGCTGGAAAACAGCGGCATTGCCGAATACGTGAAACTTTCGCAGCGCACGGGAAAGATTTTATGGCTGAACTTCATCTCCGGCATTGCCAGAGGATTCGGGTTCACTATCGGGGCCTCCATTGTACTGGCGGTAATCTATAAAATCATCAGCTACATCATCAGTATGAATATCCCCTATCTGACGGAACTCCTCAGAGAGATCATGGAAACCGTGAAGAATCCCGGCATCTGATATCCCCAAATGCGGATGCCCCGTTCTGTCTGCGCCGCAACAGCAGTTGTTGCTTCGGATGGCCTTTTGGGTATAGGATAATGGCTAAGCGCATGTGCGCTGGATGTTGAGAAACCGGCGAGGAAGCTCGGATGACAGATATTCAACCGGCATTCACCCTGGACGCCGTTGTCCGGCGCATCTTCGACCTGCGCGGGCAGCGGATCATGCTCGACGCCGATCTTGCCCTGCTGTACGGGGTGGAAACAAAAAACCTTCTTCGAGCGGTCAAGCGCAACCTGGAACGTTTCCCCAAAGAGTTCATGTTCCAATTATCCAAAGTAGAGTGGGAAAACTTGCGATCACAATGTGTGATCGCAAACGTGAGCGTGCAAAACCGCACGGCGGGTTTTTGGAGCGGCCGCCGCCGTTCCCCATACGCCTTCACGAAACACGGGGCGCTCATGCTTTCCAGTGTGCTCAATTCTTCCTTGGCTGACGAGATAAGCCTGCTCATCATCCGCTCTTTTGTCTGGCTGCGGCAGGCCATTCCAGGGCACAAAGATCTGGCCGCCAAGGTGGCCGAACTGGAAAACGCGAGACACGCGCTCAGGCTTCACAGCAGCATCTTGTTCCGCCAAATCATGCACAACACAAAATGGGTTTTTGAAAGAAAGCAGTGATGGCATTGACCTGCAGCCAATTTTATTAGGAGACGGCCCATGGACCTCAATATGCAGTGGCATCATGAAATACGTGGTAAAAAGGCCGTGGAGGCGCTTGAAAAGAATGGTTTCACAGCCGCCTACTTCCCGGATCGCGCAAGCGCTGCCGCCCATCTGCTCAGTTTAGTGCCGGACGGCGCCAGCGTTGGCTTTGGAGGGTCCATGACCATCCAGGCAATGGATATCAAACCAAAGCTGACCCAAAAAGGATGCACGCTGCTTGATCACGGCATAGAGGGCCTGACCCCCGCAGAACGCAGTGCCTTGCGGCGCAAACAGTTGACCTCCGACGTTTTTTTGTGCAGTTCCAACGCTCTCACCATGCAGGGCGAGCTGGTCAATGTTGACGGCACGGGCAACCGGGTGGCGGCCATGATGTTTGGACCGGAACGGGTTATCGTTGTGGCGGGCACAAACAAGTTGGTCAATACCCTGGATGAAGCCCACGCGCGCATCAAAGCCGTGGCCGGGCCGGTCAACAACAAGCGGCTCAACTACCCCAACCCCTGTGTGCAATCGGGGGAATGCATGGACTGCCGGAGCAAAAGCCGCCTCTGTAACCTGACCGCCATCATCCATAGGCGTCCCCCTCTTACGGACATCCATGTGCTCGTCATCGGCGAGGCGCTCGGATATTAGCGAGCGGCCATGACGGGACAAAACGCATGTTGACGTCGCACACGCTCAAGACCGGGCAGGAAGGCTGTTATGACATTACGTCCGCCGTCAGGGACACGATCAGGAAAAGCGGCGCGGCGGCCGGCCTGTGCATCGTGTACTGTCCGCATACTACGGCGGGCATCACTATTAACGAGAATGCCGATCCGGATGTCGTCAGGGATCTGCTTTACGGGCTTGACAGGGCCTTCCCGGACAGGCGCGAGTTTCGGCACGCCGAAGGCAACAGCGCGGCGCATCTGAAGGCAAGTTGTATCGGCGCCAGTGTAACGCTTATCGTGGCAAACGGCGCCCCGGTGCTCGGCGTCTGGCAGGGCGTGTATTTTTGTGAATTTGACGGTCCGCGCGAGCGCACATATCACATTAAAATTATGTACTAATTTATACACTGCCCTCACGGCGTTCACACGGCATCGTGCGGCTTTGGCAGAGCAAAAGCGAGGAAGGCCGGCAGTACGGCAAGCGCGGCAAGGATGTACATGACCGGCAACAGCCCATAAAGATCCGCAACCCTGCCCAGAAGCGGGGCTGCTATGCCTCCGACGCTGACTGAGAGGCCGAGCGTCACGCCTGAAGACAGGCCAATGTGGTTTGGCAGAAATTTCTGACCCATAACAATCATGGGAAACAGCGGCGCATACAAGGCAAAGCCTATGGGGATAAGCAACAACGTTGCCGCTGCCACATGAGTGGAAAGAGCAAAAATACCAAGCAGCGGCAGGAGAAAAAGGAATCCGCCCCGGATCAGCTTGTGGAAACCGAAGCTGTCGGCCATCCGCCCGCTGATGAGCGAACTCACCACGCCCACGACAAGCATGCTGCTCAAGGCGGCGCTGGCTACGGTTGTTGACTGCTTGAACACATGGAGCCAATACAGCGGCAAAAAAGTGTTCAACCCATAGAAAATAATAGACCTGACGAATACCAGGGAGCATAACAACGAGAACGCGCCCCATCTATCCATGCCGCCTGTCTTTTGCTGTGGACTGGAGATGGTCTTGGCTATTTTTTCACTCTGATGATGGCGGTTCATCGCAATCAGCAGTACAGGCGCAATCGCGGCAACCGGTATGATCAGAGCGGTGATGCCTTTGATTCCGAAGGTCAAGATAAGCCAAGACACGAAAATTGGACCAAGCGCAAAGCCGAC
>JAIRVN010000019.1 GCA_031253875.1 Deltaproteobacteria bacterium
CTATCAGACAATGACCTTGAGTCCCGCAGCGACCCCACAGATATCCGCGCCCTCGTCGACTGCCTCCGCAACAGAGACCGCAAACGCTTCCGCGCCCCACACAGCGCCTTCCGCCGCCGGCGGATTCAAAGGCATGGCAGCCTATGGCAAACTGGCCGCACAGGGATAGCCGCATTCGCGCATCTCTCACAATCAAGCCCTCGGCCTTGGCTGGAGGGCTTTTTTAGTGGCGCAAGGGAACAACCTTCAGAGCGCCTTGCCCTGTTTGACGATGGCCCAAGTTTCTTCCGCCAGGGTCTGCGAAGCATCCACAAACGGCAATTCGTCCTTCCGCGGAGCGATCACGCTCAACTCGGTACAGGCAAGCACAAGCGCCTGCGCGCCCTTTTCCAGCACATGCCGGCCTGCTGCAATCAACGCGGCGCGCTGGGCCTGTCCAATCTGCCCGGCCTTAATGCTCTTGATGAGGTCAAGCAGTTCGGCCTGTTCGGCTTCATCAGGATACAGCGTTTCAATCCCGAGCGCGCCGAAAGCCTTCTCATACAGTCCTACCCGCACTGTGGCGCTGGTCGCCAGGATGCCCGCCTTGCGCAGATGCGGGAATGTTTGCTCCACGGCCTTGGCGGCAAGTTCGATCATGTTCAGCACGGGGATGCGCACGGCGTTCCGTATCTGTTCGTGGTAATGGTGAGCGGTATTGCAGGGCATGACGAGAAAATCCGCGCCCCAGGCCTCCAGTCGGCGGGCCATATCCATCAGACAGGGAGCGGGGGCTTCCTTGCCGCCCTCAAACAGCGCCTTGATGCGCGAAGGCACTTTGGGATTGTTGTCCACAATGCAGCGTATATGATCGCTGTCTTCCTTCGCGTCCACCAGGCGAATCAGCCGGTTCATAAAATCCACCGTCGCATCCGGCCCCATGCCGCCAAGAACGCCCGCGCATTTTTCCTGTTGTTGCGCCATACTCCATCCGCTCATCATGTCGTTAAAACTATGCTGCCTGCTGCCGAGTGTGCGAAAAAAATGACAGCTTATGTCTTGGAACTTTGCCGCTCGACAAACGCCAGGAGTTCGGCAATATTCTTTTCCACAGGATTGTTTTCTGTGCAAATGACAAGATCCGGCCGCAATGGAGGTTCATATTCAGCGGAAATGCCCGTGTAATTTTTGATCGTTCCCTGCCGCGCCCTGGCGTAAAATCCCTTGGCATCCCGGCGTTCACATTCCTCTACAGAGCATCTGACAAACACTTCCCGAAAAAATTCCCGACCCACAATCTCTCCGGCCTGCCGACGCGCCTCTGCTAAAGGAGAGATAAAGGCGCACAAACAGATTGTGGCGTTGCGCACCAAAACTTTTGCCAATTCCGCGACACGGCGATTGTTCTCAGCGCGTTCTTCCGGCGAGAAGCCCAAATCCCGGCAAAGGCCCGTGCGGATAACATCGCCATCAAGGACGACAATACTGTAACCCCGCTGAAAAAATTCAAGTTCCACGGCATGGGCCAGGGTGGATTTCCCCGCGCCTGAAAGCCCGGTCAGCCAGAAGGCCATGCCTTTATGGAGCTGGCGCGCTTCACGCATTTCCTGGCTTACGTGGCTGCGCGGAGCAATGATGTGCTGTGCGGCAAAATCCATTTTCGGTCCTAAAATACGCCCTTTCGGCCGCGTTGTCGCAGGGCTGCGTCACAGGCGCCAAGATGATAGAGTAAATGTCCCGAAAGCATGCTCAGGGTCAGCGAATGGCTGAATTCCCCGCCGTTGTAATCTTTCATCCGGTTTGTCAGACCCTGGTTGACGCCGGACAGGTCTGCACCCCGCAGAGCGTTAATATAGGCGTCGGCCTTTGCCTTCATGCGTGCGGCATAGTCGAGCACGTCCTTCTTCGCTGGGGCCTTATCCGGAGTCCTTTTAAAGCTGCCGACCTCTGGCGGGCACAGGTCCGGCTCCGGCGTCTCACCCTCTTGCAGCGTCAAAAACTGCAAGCCCAACGCGTGGTAGACCTGTTGCCAGATGGGCCAGCCGCCGAAACTTTCCAGCCAGATATCCTCCGGGCAGACTTCGATAAACTGGATCATCAAGCCATAGGCGTGTTCAAAGGCAGTCCTCGGACCGGCAATAAGAGCTTGAGACATGGCAATTTCCTTTTTTTTCAACAGCATGACTCCGGCCTTGGCATAGGCAGCGCACTCATGCCGTACGTTGCGGACATCCAGTCCACAGGCCGATCATCCTCAATGAAGTTCGCCTGTCGCTTCTTGAGCAGGTTCGTCTTTAAGAGGCATCTTGGCGCACCCGGCCAACACCGCACACCATGCCACCACCAAAACAAGTATTGCCTTGCGCATAGAGCCTCCGGGGCATCAGCATTTCATAGCCAAAGGGAATAGGCACGGCGGCGCGCTATTTCCCCCTTCTCCATTCCCAAGGTTCTACAGCCTCTCCTCGTGCCCATAAGCCCTTGCCACGCTTTTTTGCCTCTTCCTGCATGGCGTCCCAGGCGCCGCAATCTGTGCAGTACTGCGGATATACCCATGCCAACCCAGATTTCAACAACATCTCTTGCAGGATGCCAACGCCGGGAATTTCAACTATCGCCACGATCCGGCCATAGCGATCTTTGTCCTGCATGGTTGGCCGAACATCAGCGCGTTTAAAGCGCGCTTTGCTCATAAGAAACAATCGCGCCGCCGTGCCGTGCGGCTGATCCAGTTCTGGAGCATCTATGCCGTACAATCTCACCGTGGCCCTGTCGCCTCCCTTGGCTGGTTCGACAATGATGGTATCGCCATCAACAATGGCCGCTATGCGGTAGGAGGCTGCCATGGCTGGAACGGAAAGGACAAGCATGGCAAGACAGATCGAGATGGCGAAAGCATCGCGCACGTTTTTATTTCCTTTCAAAGGTCGCTGTTGACGCCTCAAACAGGCTTCTCGTTTCTGCGTCCAATCTTTACTTCAAGTATCTCTTTGATAACGCCCGTTATCCGAATCGGATCGCCGTTTTCATCCTGTGCAGTGACGGTCATTCCATATCCAGTTTTAGGAGCGTTAGCACTGATGACTTGCCCCACCGACCCGTCATCAAGAAGTACAGTATAGATATTCACATCGTGTCCTTTCTTTCAAGTCCCTCGGCCAATCCGGAGGGTTCTCCGGGGGATATGTGTGCGGTATATATAACAGTGGCTACTACATTCGACTCTATA
>JAIRVN010000046.1 GCA_031253875.1 Deltaproteobacteria bacterium
GCGCACTCGCAACCAGCAAGGCCGCCGCCGATAACGACGATATGATCCATCCGGCATATCCTCCAAAAAACGCGAAGACGCCGGGTAAGGCTACGCATTCACGCGCGATGGCGCAAGCGAGGAGTCGCGTACTGCGAAAAAAACAGCGCGGCGCCATGCTTCGTTCGTTGTAGCCGGCGTATACGTTCCCTGCGTCAAGACTGATGGAGATGGAGGAGATGGATCTATCCTCTTGCGCCACCGGAATGAATGCTGTACCCCATAGGGGATGCAATATCCGCTCCGCATCTGTTATCTGCGCCCCGCGGCGCGCGCGCTGTACGAGGCTGAAGGCGGTCCGGCCTACGCCACGCCCTACGCCGCCGGACTCGATCTGCGCGCCTGCTTTGAGAACGAAGAAATCGCCATCCCCGCCGGAAGCCGGGCCGCAGTGCCTTCCGGCATTGCCGTGGAACCGCTCGCGCCGGGCATCGCGGGTTTTGTTTATTCCCGTAGCGGTCTGGGCGCCGTGCGCGGCCTGACCGTGGCCCAGGGAGTAGGCGTGATCGATCCCGACTATCGGGGCGAAATTGTTGTTTTCCTGCTCAATACTTCCGGAGAAGAACGCCGCTTGCGACGAGGCGAACGCATGGCCCAACTGGTATTCCAGCCCATAGTCCGCGCGGAACTGGAAGTGGCGGAAAAACTCGGCGAAACAGAACGCGGCGCTGGAGCGTTCGGCCATACGGGAAGAATATGAGGGATATACAGGAGCACATCATGTCGCAGACATTCAACACCATAAAAGAACAAGAAGAGGCATTGCTGTGCCGGACGTACGGACGGTATCCGCTGGCGGTCGCCAAGGGCAAAGGTTCCCGGCTCTGGGATTGTGACGGCAAGGAATACGTCGACCTGCTGGCGGGCATTGCCGTGACCGCGCTCGGACACTGCAATGAAGAACTGGCCCAGGTGATGGAACGCCAAGCGCGTAAACTCATCCACGTCAGCAACCTGTTTTATCAGGAAGAACAGCTTGAGCTGGCGCGGCGCCTGTTGGCCACCTGCCATCTGGACAAGGCGTTCTTCTGCAATTCCGGAGCAGAGGCGAACGAAGCCGCCGTCAAGCTGGCCCGGCGCTATATGCAACGGGTGTTGAACAAGAATGCCTATGAAATCATCACCTTCAGCGGCTGCTTCCACGGACGCACCTTGGCCATGATCGCCGCCACGGGGCAGGAACGTTTCCAGGACGGTTTTGCGCCGATTCCCGAGGGTTTTATTCAGGTTCCCTGGGGCGACATGGACGCCCTGCGCGCCGCGATAACGCCGAAAACCGCCGCCATCCTGGTGGAAGCCGTACAGGGCGAGGGCGGCATCCGTCCGCTGACGCCCGGCTATGCGCGAGATTTGGAACATCTCTGCCGCGAGAAAGATATTCTGTTCATGGTGGACGAAGTGCAGTGCGGCCTCGGCCGTACGGGCACGATGTGGGCTTTTCAGCATTTCGGCCTGCAGCCCGATATCCTCACGTCCGCCAAAGCTCTTGCCAACGGGCTGCCTCTGGCCGTCATGCTGGCCGGCGACAAGGTCGCTGCGGGTTTTGTGACGGGCAGCCATGCCACCACCTTTGGCGGCGGCGCGCTGCTCACGGCCGTGGGAGCGAAAATTTTGGACATTATGGAACGCGACAAACTTGTCGCCCGCGCCGGAGAACTGGGAGCACGCCTCAAGACGCGCCTTGAGACCGTCGGCAAAAAACTTCCCGGAACTATCCGTGAAGTGCGCGGATTAGGCTTGATGATCGGCGTCGAGCTGGCCATCCCCGGCAAAGCGATTTGGGAAGAATTGATCCGGCGCGGTTTTGTATGTAACCTGACGCAGGATGCGGTACTACGGCTTTTGCCCGCCCTGACTATCGACGAAGCTGATCTGACAGCCTTTGCGGATACGCTGGAGGATATCCTCGCGACACGTTAACGCAACCAAAAGCTTTACATGCATCGGCGCACGTGATATTATCGCAACATCTGAAAGAGCAGCCACGGCAGTAGTGCCGGGGCTGCTTTCGATTTTGTTTCTTGCGGGAGGAAGCATGGATATCTTTGATCAAGCTCAGGAACTGGAACGTCTTGACCGTGAAAGCGCCCTGATTCGCTCCAAAAGCGCTCTGGACACAGGCGGGCCCGAATGGATAAACGGTGTGGCCTGTTGCCGGGAATGCAGCGACCCCATCCCGCCGCGCCGCCTGGAAGCTCTGCCCGGTGTGGGCTTATGTCTGGCATGCCAGCAAGAGCGTGAAGTTTAGGGCCGTTCTTACGCCGGCTGATACTGCGGCACCTTGGTCAGCCAGCCTTCGGGAGCGGGAGCCCAGCCGTTCTGCATGTCCGTGTACATCTTGTACAAGGCGCGTGAATGCTCGCCGATTTGGCCGTTGCCCACGGTAATGACTTCCCCGCTTTCCAGCAGATAGGAACCCACCGGGCTGACGACAGCCGCAGTGCCGAACCCGCCGGCCTCGATAATTTCGCCGGCTTTGAGCTTGGCTATGAAATCTTTGACCTCAATCCGTTCGCTCCGCGCCTTGATTCTGCCCATGGTCGCAAGCTCCAGCACGGATTCGGAGGTAATCGAACGCAGAATGGAGTCGTTGAATTCCGGAATGACGAAGGTGCCGTCCTTGAGTACATGGTAGTGGTTCATGGTGCCCACTTCCTCAATATACCGGTTGCCGGCGTCAAGATAGAGCACCTGGGACGCCCCCTTGGACTCCGCGTAGGCCGCTGCGCGCAATGACGCGGCATAGTTGCCCCCGCACTTCGAGCTGCCGGTGCCGCCGGACACGGCGCGATGGAACTGCGTGCTGACAAGCAGGCGCAGCGGCTCGGAAAAACCGCCGCGATAATAAGGACCGGAAGGCGAAAGAATAATACAGAACACGCAACTATCGCTGGGTTTGACGCCGATGGTGTCGGAGCATCCGAACATGAACGGCCGGATATAGAGTGAAGACTCCGGTTCTGTCGGACACCAGTCACGTTCAAGATCGGCCAGGCGCAGCAGACCTTCCCGCTGGAGTTCCACCGGAATTTCCGGCAAACAGATGATGTTCGCCGAATGATTCATACGGGCAAAGTTCTTGTCCACGCGGAAAAGATAGAGTTCTCCGTCGGCGTGGCGAAAACCCTTGGCTCCCTCAAAAATAGTCTGGCCGTAATGCAGGCACACCGCACCAGGCATACTGGCAAAGGGCTCGTACGGGACAATGCGGGGATCATCCCAGGCGCCCTTTTCATAATTCACCACAAACATGTGATTGGTGCGCAATGCTCCAAAAGACGGCACACCGGGGGGGAGCGTTTTCTGGCGGCTCTTGTCGACCAATTGATAACGGAACTGCATAGGGGGAATAACTCCGGAAGTAAAAGATATGCCAAAGGTCAGCCGGGACCGTTTTCGCCCCGCCGTATATCCTGCTTGCTCCTGCTTGGCCTGTGGGCGGGCAATACCAGGTCTGGACTGGAAAGCAACTGCGGGATCTGTCCTCGCACGGCAGCCGAGGCGCGCTGCGGCGGCGTTGCGGAAGAGCCGGATCGTGCAAACGAGAGCGGCGGTCGCGTGACGGGAAGGGCCTGTTCATGAGTCACGATGCCGACCATAAGCACCTCCGGAGCGGAGACGGGAGGGGGGATGCCGGGGATGCCGTGCGCGGGCTGAATCCGCATGCTTGAGGATGTCATCTCGTGGTTCAGGGCTGCTGCAGCGTGCGCCGGCTGAGTCCGCATGCCCGCGCCGGACATCCGCTGGAGCCGCGTATCCTCCGGCGACTGCAGCGCAACGTCGTCCGGCGTGTCGCCGGACAATCCCGCGCGCAAAGGGAGCGGCATCTCACCACGTCCTTTGTCGGGAACTCGTGTTACAAGACGCTGCTCTTCCTCACGCGGAATCTTGGTCATATATTCGGAAACAGTCACAAAACGTTCACAGCCGCCGGCGCGCAAGGCGTCAAGAATCTCGGGCATCGCCTCAACAGTGCGCTTGTGCGTGTCGTGAAACAAAAATACACCGCGCATACCCGAAAAAGCCTGCTGTTCAACCGGCGACACGCTACGCAAACCTTCAAGCCGCGACGCGTGGCGTTTCCAGTCCTGGCTGTCCAGCGACCAGAGCAGGATGGTCATGCCCAGGTCTTCCGCCTTGGCAGCGGTCACTGGCGTGTAACGCCCGTAAGGCGGACGGAAATAGCGCACCTCCGCGCCCAAAGAGTGCAGCAGGTCCCAGGTTCTTTTCATCTCCAGAGTCTGGGCTTCGGGCGCCAAACGACGCATATCGGCATGCGAATAACTGTGGTTGGCGACCTCATGACCTTCGGCAAGCATACGCTTGATCAAGGCCGGACGGCGTTCCGCATTCTGTCCGACCACAAAAAATGTGGCCGCGATGCCGCGAACCGCCAGCAAGTCAAGCAAGGCCGCAGTGTGGGAGCCAGGACCATCGTCAAAAGTCAAAGCACAGTAATTGGCAGGCATTGCCTGGCGTAAAAGCGCCATGCCGTCCGCCACCTGGAACGCATGGGCTGCCGGAACAACAACGCCAAACGTGAGGCAACACGCGAACATCAGGAATGACCGGCGCACGCGGTCGTACACTTGTACACACATCTGCATGGCATGGGTTTATGGTTTTAAGATAGAGGAACAAGCCGTAATTCATCGCTTTTAGCACCAGACCCGCGTGCCAGCAAGAGGAGATGCCGACCTTTTTGCAGCTTTTTTTGTGCGGCTTGAACTCCCGGGTAAAAGCATATATGCTGATAGAATGCGTTGCGACCAGATCTACACTCCCTGTGCCGCGAAAAACTCCTGCTGCAAGACAGGAAAGGCTCCTGTTAACTATATGATATATTTCGGATAGATATTAAGGAATATCTATGACGCCCCCTCCAAACCTCCTGGTCCGATGTTTTGATCGCGTCTGTTCCCATTGTAACTTCGGAATGCGGGCAAAACTTATTGCTCTCTTTGTCGTAATCAAGGTTATCCCCCTTGTCTTGCTCGCCATGCTTGCCTGGAGACAGGCATGGCTTCTGGGAGAAGAGCTGCAGCAGAGGACGGAACTGCTTACCACGACGGCAGTGCAAGCAATTAAAAAAACTGAAAAAATATCAATCGCCGACGCAGTGGAAGCAATGGACAACCGTGCGCGGGAAGACATTGAACGCATGACCACGGATACCGCCCGCCGGGTGGCGGATTTCCTCTACGCCCGCGACAGCGATATTCTCATGGCCGCCTCGCTTCAGCCGGACGCGGACATATATAAAAGTTTTATTGAACAACAACGCGGCTTGCTGATCAAGCCGGGCACATGGAAACTGTCAGACGACGGACAATCCTGGATTGAAGCGAGCCGTACCATGCCGGCCCCAGACATCCATTCGTCCATTCCTGATAATACCACCAATTTCCACTACCGTCCCCCCGACAGCTTTGAGTATGAAAACCGTCCGTTCTACCTGGAAATGACCTTTGTCGATACGCAAGGCAGGGAGATTGTCAAGGCGATCAGTTCCTCCCGCATGGATCCGCAACACAAGGACATTTCCGCACGGCGCAATACCTACGCGCGCGCGGAGACCTATTTCTCCGAACTGCAGAAACTGCGCCCCGGTGACATATATGTCTCCGATGTCATAGGCAGCTACGTTCCCTCACGGGTGATCGGCGTCTACAACCCGGCCAACGCAGCCAAGGCGGGAGAAGACTTCGCTCCGGAAAAATCGGCCTACGCGGGCAAAGAAAACCCGGTGGGCAAACGCTTTCAGGGCATCATCCGCTGGGTGACCCCCGTGGCGCGCAACGGCGAGATCATCGGCTATGTGACCTTGGCCCTGGATCACGACCACCTGATGAGTTTCACGGATCACCAGACGCCCATGGCCGAGCGCTATACGAAGATACCCGACGCCGCTACCGGAAACTACGCGTTTATCTGGGATCATAAGGGACGCAGCATTGTCCACCCGCGCCATTTTTCCATCACCGGTTACAACCCCGAAACCGGCGAAGCGGAAGTCCCCTGGCTGGAGTCCGCCATCTACGGCGCCTGGCAGTCCAGCGGCAAAAGCTACGCTGAATTTATCCCCACAGCGCCTACATTCCTTCAACAAACCAACACGAAAAAACCCGCGCCGGAACTCACCAGGCAAGGACTGGTCGGACTTGACTGCCGCTATCTGAACTTTGCCGCCCAGTGTACCGGCTGGTTTGATCTGACCCGGGACGGGGGATCAGGCTCCTTTTTGATCAACTGGAGCGGATTGAAGAAGCTCACCACCGCTGCCGCCATTCCCTACTACACCGGACAATACGGCGCATCGCCGCGGGGTTTCGGCTTTGTCACCATCGGCGCCGAAGTTGCCGACTTTCACCGGCCTGCGACAGCAACGAAAGAGAAGCTTGATGTCGTGTTCGAGCAAAGCGCCGCCGATCTCGAGATGAGACGGGAGGAGGCATACGAGGCCATTGCGCGCAACCTGCGGGACACCACCTACAGCCTGACCCTTTCAACCGGCCTGATGGTTGTCGTGGTGGTGCTCATAGCCATTTGGCTGGCTTCGATCTTTACGAGGAGCATTACCAATCTGATTGCGGGGATATCCCGCTTCCGATCCGGAGAGCGCCATTTCCGCTTTAACGCATCTGTCAAGGACGAACTGGGAACCCTGGCGGATTCTTTTGACGAAATGGCAGACGGCCTCGTAAACAGCGTCAAAAATCCTCTGACCATTGTCGACATGCAGCTCAATGTGCTCTACATGAATGATGCCGGCCTGCGCCTTATCGGCGCAAGCCTTCCGGAAATTTTGGGCAAACCCTATGCAGAGAACAGTCTCTATCCGAGCGCTTCTCCGTATTGCCCGCTTACCAAACTGCAGCAAGGCCTCGAAACGGAGGTGCTCTTTCACGAGCCGAGCAGCAGGTATTACAAGGGCACTGCCAGCTTTGTAACGGATAAAAACGGAGAACATGTCGGGTACATCATCGTTACCACGGACTTCACCACGACGATTTCCGAGCAACAAGAAAACGAAAAGCAGCGCTCCATGCTGCATACCATCTTTACCGCCTCACCCGATCTCATATGGTTCAAAGACAATACGGGCAAATGCCTTGCCGCGAATCCGCGTTTTGCGAGTTTATTCAAAAACACAGGCGACAAGGGCGTAGATATGGCGGACGCGTGTTCTTCACCGGAGCGTGCAACGGATTTTGACATGGCCGACGCCACTGCCGCTCAAATCAAACAACCGCTGTATACCGAAGAAACACTGATCTTCGCCGACGGACATACGGAAATAGCCGATGTCGTCAGAACGCCGATTTACAACAGCGCCGGAGAGTATCAGGGCCTTCTCGGCGTAGCGCGGAACGTTTCTCGCCGCGTGGAGGTCGAACGCGAGCTGCGCGACACCCAATTAGCGCTTGAAAAAGCGGCGGAGGCGGCCAACAGAGCAAGTGAGGCAAAAAGTTCTTTTCTCGCGCTGATGAGCCATGAAATACGAACGCCGATGGGCGCCATTATCGGTATGACGAATATCATCAAACGCAAACTCGACAAACCGCAAAAAAACATGGAGGACATCCGCGACCATGTGCAGCAGATAGAGGTGTCCTCGCAGCATTTGCTGGCACTTTTGAACGATATTTTGGACATATCGAAAATTGAGGCCGGCAAAATTGAACTCTCCGAAGGCACCCTGAATCTCCCGAAACTCCTTGACAATGTCGTCTCCATGATCACCCCGCGCTGTGTGGAAAAAAACATCCACTTCGATGTGCGCGTCGGGATCATAAAACCCGTCATCTATACCAGCGATGCGCTCAGGTTGCGCCAGGCGCTGATCAATTTTCTCGGCAATGCCGTCAAATTCACGCCGGCATCGGGCACGGTGGCGCTCTGCGTTGAACAGCTCGAATATAAGGACGACCAAAGCCTTATCCGATTTGCCGTCAGCGATACCGGAATCGGTATCCCCAAAAATGCGCTTGACACGCTTTTCGAACCGTTTGTGCAGGCGCATGCGGGCATTGCAAAACGATACGGCGGCACGGGGCTTGGCATGTCCATCAGCCGCAGGATCATCGAAATGCTGGGCGGCAAAATAGACGTGCAGAGCGAAGAGGGCAAGGGGAGCACATTTTCTTTCGCCATCTGGCTGAAAGAGGCCAAGGAAAGACGCATCCTTGCCGTTCCGCGGAAGAAAGAAATGTCCCTGGCCGGAAAAAAGGTTTTGCTGGTGGACGACGTCATGCTCAACCGGATGATCGTCATTGAACTGCTCGCCGACACCGGACTGCAGATCGAAGAGGCGCAAGACGGACAAGAAGCCATCACGGCCTTCGCGGCCTCTGAGTCTGGCTATTATGACATTATCTTCATGGACGCGCAGATGCCAAATATCGACGGATATGAGGCCACACGCGCCATCCGCTCCCTTGAGCGCAACGATGCGCAAAGCGTGCCCATCGTCGCCATGACGGCAAACGCCTTCAAAGAAGATGTGGAAAAGGCCATCGCCAGCGGCATGAACGCGCATCTGGCCAAACCCCTGGAGCTTGACAAGCTCAACGCGGTACTCGCCAAGTACCTTGGAGCAGGCGAACAACGTCACTGAGATGATGCCGGATTCAGTTCCGCCGCGATGCTGTCGGCCTTTGCCGCCTCGCCGGAGGCGCGGTAATATTCCATAAGGCACCGATACCCCTCTTCCCGCAAGGGAGAATCAAGCTCCCGCAGCAGCCTGACGAGATAGTTGAGGCAATCCGGGCCATTGTCCGCCAAAAGTGAAAGTTTCGCTCCAATAAGCCAAGTTTGCGGGCCGTCATGGTAACGCCGACAGCGGCGCAGTATCTCCAGTGCCTGCAAAATATCGCCTGAAGCGGCACAGCGGGCGATATCATCGCCGAAGGCGGCAAAAT
>JAIRVN010000050.1 GCA_031253875.1 Deltaproteobacteria bacterium
TAGCCAACATGTATCGTCTGCTGGCGCTTGGCGGCGAGCTGACCTTCGGCTTCGGCGTGAAGAGTGCCGACCTGCATGTCGACACCGACACCAGCCTCTGGATCTGGAAAAAGCCCGTACTGTAGCCTCGGAGCCGTATCCGTACTTTGCCCGCATGGACAATGCCATGCGGGCAAAGACATTCTGGAAGCTACATGTTCTCTACGCCGTTACGCCCATTTCTCCGCACGCTGTCGGCAATTTTTGTCGCCCTGTACGCAGCATTGTTCATCAGTCCGCATTGCAACGCGGCCTCCCTGCCCAAAATCCCCACGCGCAACTCCACCAGCGTTGCGCAGTTAAAACGCAGCGACCCGGGCTATCTGCAATATCTTGAAAGCAAATCCCTGCTCGGCAGTTCCCGCGACCTCGCCCGCATCGTCTCCGGCAGCCAAATCATGTGGCATGCGCCAGCCACGGAACCTACGCCGGAACGTCTGTTGCAGGCCGCTTCAACCTGGCTCGGCGTCCATCCCATTCCACTTCTGACTCAGAGACAGGATCCGGTTTTCGGCCATCTCGCCAGCCCTGTCTTCTGGAAGATCATGCGACAAGTAGGCGTGGAAGGGCTGTACATTTCTCCCAGCAGCGGCACGGGGGCCATATGGCATTCCGCCCGCCAGCGGGTTACCAGTTGGGAAGGGATGGTGCAACTCCCTTTCACCGACGTTGTCGGTGATGACCGGGATTATGGACTTTTGCTGGGGCGCGCCAATCAAGGCCGTTTTTTCCTGGGATTGGAAATGACGCAGGCCGCTACCGGTTTGGGACCAGACTTCTTCCTCGGCGCGCGGGGAAATCCCGAATTCCAGCGCCTGTATCGCATGCGGGAAGTTCCTCCGCAATTCTGGGCAGATCTGCCGGAGTCCACGGAAGAGTGGGACTGTCACGCGCTTTCCGCTGAACAGGCACAACGACTTGTGGCGGCAAAAGTACTTCCGGCGGGTGACGATTTACGCCCAAATCTCTGCGGCGCCCCCTGGGGCTGGGCCGTCACCGGCGCAGTGCTTACCGGGGAGAAAGGCGAAGCCAGGCGCGTCGCGTACCGCTACTATCTCAATCCCCTACGTCCCATTATGGACTGGGAAGATCCCCAAGCAGGCGCACGGCGCATTCTTTCCGCCTGCGCCATCCGTCGTATCGGCACACAGGGCGCTGCCTTGCTCGGCATGCAGACCCGCGCCCTGCACGGACTGAATCCCGGCGCGAAACCCGGCGACGCGAATCTGGAGCCTGCTTTGTCCGCTGCTGTTGCCATCGGCCGCGAAGTGCGGCGATACGGGGCCTGGACATGGCTGGAAGATGAACTTTCCCTGCAACAGACACTTGCTTTTTTACGCCAGGGCCCGGATTTTGCCTTTGACGCCATCAGTTCGCCGGGAGCGGAACATGCCCTGCTCACCGGGAATGCGGAGCTTGCACGCTTCATGTACGACGAAGCCGGCAGGATCGGACTTGAACAACGCAGACTGGTACGTCGCTTGCCGGATGAGCGCGGTCTTTCGTATAGCCTCCCCCATCTTTGCGCTCTGGGCAACGCAAACGTTCCTCTCACGCCTGCGCGTATCCAGGAACAGGCCAGACTCAGCGGAGGAGCCTGGGCCGGCTCGACGCTCTATGCGGGCAGTTCCGGCCTTGCGGCGCTGGCGCTGGGTGAAAAGTCCCTCAGCTCCACCGCCAGGGCGACAATCCGCCAGGGCCAGACCTTGCTGCTTTTCTTCAAGTCCATGCAGCCCGGACTTTTGATGATCCCGGCCCGAGATTTACTGGGCGCATTGCCTCTGGACGGCAAACAGGGCAGACGCCCTCCGCCGGACAATGAGCCCGCGCTTGCCATGCACGGCGCCTACAATTTGCTCTCCACAGCCGATGACGCCCCTGCCGGCAAAGGTGGATTGCCGCGCGCCACAGTGCTCTATCCCCCGCTTGACGTGCAGGAACTCCTGCCTGCAGAAAATTTTCTGAAAACTGTGGGAGAAATCCTGCGGGTGCGCAAGCAAACCGGCATTGCCACCGGACGTTTCGTCGCACGTCTGCCCACCAAAAATCCGGGCAGCATCGCCCTGCTTTTTGCCCTGCCCGGCAATCAGGGCGCCGTGTTGACCATCTGCAACTTCAGCCGCACCGGCAGCCATGAATCCCTCAATCTCGGCGCGCCTGAAGCACAGCCTTTCGCCAAGGGCGGCGTCCGCCACCTATGGGGCATCCCCGCCGATGCCGCTTCCGTCAATCTCGGCCCCTGGCAGGGCGCGGCCTTCCTTCTCGGCAAGATGCCCGACAAAAAACACACCGACGGACTCCCCTCACGCACTGCGTCCGCAAGCGGTACGCCGGATACAAAGGACGCGTCGGCGAACGCATTGAAAGCAACAACCTCGGAATCGCCTTACATGTCCGGCATCCAGGGTCTGCGCCGAGGAGAACGGTGGCACGTCGTCCAGCCCGGAAGCCGGTTAAACGCCATTGCCACCCAGTATAAAGTCAGTCCTGAAGCCATTATGGAGCGCAACAATATTCCCTCCCCGGATTTTATCGTGGAAGGACGCACGCTCATTATTCCCGCCCCCGGCGCGCCTTCACAACCCCAGACTGCTGAAACACCCAAAAATATGCACGAACACACGGCGCCTCCAGTACCGGATCCTGGCTCGCTCCAGGACGGAGAACAGCGCCATATCGTGCAGAAAGGGGAGCTACTGGACAGGATTGCAGCGCGCTATAACGTACGTCCTGAAGCAATCATGCGACGCAATACGCTGTCTTCGCCCAATCTCATCATCATCGGGAAGACGCTGGTCATCCCGGCGCCCGACACGCCTCCACAGCCCCAGACTGTTGAGCGGTCCGTCGCGAAGCCGGAAGAACACCCACCGGATCCCGGCTCACTTCAGGACGGAGAGCAGCGCCATGTCGTGCAGAAAGGGGAGTTGCTGGGCAGGGTTGCAGCGCGCTATAACGTCCGTCCTGAAGCAATCATGCGACGCAACAAGCTCTCCTCGCCCAATATCATTGTAGAAGGCCGCACACTGATTATTCCCGCGCCTGTGCCATGATGCCATTCCCGGCTGACGGTCACGGCATGGCGTGGTGGCGGTTGACGTACGCCAGCAGATCGCCGGTGCTCGCAAGAGCTTCAAGCGTGCGGCACAGACCGACGATCTCCTGTCGGCCGGCGGGAGGAATGAGACCTTCCGTCAGGTCGTCAAACTTGGCGATAATTGTGCCCAGCCCACAGGATTGGCCGGGTCGCCCCAGGGACTGTCCACCTGCGCCGTGAGGGTGCGACCGTCGACGCAGTCGACTTCCACATGCGGCGGCGTCAGCGCAGGTATTCCAGCACGTACTTCAGGGCGGTTCCGACAAGGATCACGCCGAGCATCCACTTGATTGCCGTTGCCGGAACATGCTTCTGGCAGCGTGCGCCGCAGTACATGCCCGCCATGCCGCCTATGCCGAACAGCAGACCCAGCATCCAGTCCGGCGCCACCGACTGCTGCGGGAAAAAGGGCGCGATCATCATGTAGAAAAGCACCCCCGCCACCGAGGTCAGGACAGTGCCCATCAGGGCCGCGCCGCTGATGGTGTGTATGGGCAACCTGAACCAGGCCACGAAAAAGGGCGCGATGATCGCGCCGCCGCCTATGCCGTAGGTGCCGCCGATAATGCCCACGATAAAGCTGAGCGCGAATATCCCCAAGGTGGGGCAGGTGTGGGTTTCGCCCTGAAAGGTGTAGGAGATGCGCTGCAAGGAAAATTCCCGCACTGCCACCTCAAAAGGCTGGGCAGCGGCCGCTTTTTGGCCGCCTGCCGCCGCAGGCTTGGCAGCGGGTTTTTTCAGCAGATCCCGTATGAGTCTGACGCCTATGTACATAAGCACAGCGGCGGCGAAGAGCTTGAATTGCCTGGGGTCAGGCAGCCAGGCCACGCGCGTGTACGCCCCGATCAGCACGCCGGGCAAGGTGCCGGCCGCCACCGCAATGGTCAGAGGCCAGACCATGCGTTTTTCCTTGATAAAGCGGTATACTCCGCTGGGAATGGCGACCACGTTGTAAAACTGGTTGGTCGCGCTGACGGACGGCTGGGTATAGCCAAGCACGGACATTTGGAAGGGCAGAAGCAGAAAGGCTCCGGAAATACCTCCCATGGATGTGATAAAAGATACGCCGAACGCCACCAGGGGCGGCACAAGGGGTGACACTTCAATACCGGCGACAGGAAAATACATGGCTACCTCCCCGAAACAAAAATGTGCATCTGTGACACGAAAATTTTCTTTTTCGTGTCTATAGCAAATTTGTGTCTTTCCTGTCAATATATAATCATGGCACACCACGGACGCCTCATCTCCGTTGCCGACGCCGGCTGTCTTGATTCCATCCAGTTGGAGCAGCTCGAACACGCCTTTCGTGACTGGGCGGATGAAGCGAAACGGGCTGATCTGCGCCTGTCCCGCAAGCGCGTCCTGTTGATTTTCCTGCTTGTGCGTTATACAGGCGCCAAGCTGCATGAAGTGCTCGCGCTCAATCCGGCGCACGCGCTGGACAGCAAAAACCTTCTGATTGTCTTTGAAAAACGCGAAGTGCCTCTTGCGCGGCATGTCGCACTGGCCATGCAAACGCTGCTGCGCGAGCTTGCCGGCGCGGCTCTTCGACGCGTCAGAGTCGATCCCGCCTTTGTCCGCCGTAAATTCTATGAACGGGCTACTGCCTGCGGTTTTTCAAAAAAACAGGGCAGCCCGGAAATGATCCGAAAAGCGCGGGCTGTTGAACTGATGCAAGACAATCTGCCCGTTCCCGCGGTACAGCGCATGCTGGGGCACTCAAGCCCCCATCTCACTACAGCCGGCATTGCCTTTTCAGAGGACGACATGCGCCGGGTGACCCGCTGGCACATGGAGCGGGAGTCCGGCAGAAAAACCAGCGCACGCAACCGCTTTTTCGGCAAGGTGCAATCCCTGATCAAGGGAGAGGTGCAAAGCCTTGTCCAGCTTGCCACACTGGACGGCGGCGCGCTCAGCGCCATCGTCACCAATACCAGCGCCGAACACCTGGGCCTCAAGCCGGGCAGGCTGCTGTCCGCCGAGGTCAAAGCTCCCTGGCTGGTGCTGGAGCGGCACAACGCCAAGGGATGCAGCAGCCTGGAAAACCGCCGTGACGGCATCATCGTGCGGATCAAGGCGGGCGCCGTCAATACCGAATGCGCCGTGCGCATTACAGACGGCGTGCAGTTGTGCGCGGTGGTTTCTTCGCCCGCTTTTGCCGCACTGCGGTTGAAGGAGGGCGATCCCGCGCGCGTGTTGTTCAGCAGCTATGCCGTTATTCTCCACACGGAATAGAAGAGCTTCTGGCAGAAGCATCACACGATTTTTGCGATGCTTCTGCCTGCAACATGGTGTTGCCTGTTTCCGGCTTCCTTACTTCACCGGCACATAATGCTTAGCCACGATGGTTTGACCTTCGGGAGAAAGCATAAATTCGAAAAACTTTTGCACATTGCCTGAAGGCATCATAGTGATCAGCGAAAGGGGCCTTTTCAACGGATACTTTCCCGACTGCACATGGGCACGTTCCGGCAGGTACCCGTCCACGGCTGCGGCGGCCACCTTCGGCGTGGCAAAGGAGATGGACGAGGCGGTAATGCCCGCCGGGTCTTTTTCAATATCCCGGATACAATCTACGGCATCATCCAGTTCCCTGACAGGGCCATATTCGTCCGTGCCGAGCACCATATCCTTGAAGGCCCGCACAGTGGCTCTGCCGCCACTCAATTTTTCGCTGTAGACCACAATGGGCTGATCCGCGCCGCTCAAGTCCTTCCAGTTGACAATCTTGCCGCTAAAAATGCCTTTAAGCTGGGCCATACTCAGGGTTTTGACCTTGTTACCGGGATGCACGTAAACGCCCATAGTGTCGTAGCCGATGATCTGCCAGGCGGCTACGGCGACCTTTTCCTTGTCGCTCATGGTACTGGCTAGCCCACCCAAGGAAACTTTGCCCTCGGTCACGGCTTTGAAACCAGCCCCGGCGCCTTTGTCGCTAATTGTTCCGAAGGGAACGCCAGTCTTAGCCGTAAAGGCTTTGGCCGCATCGGGCATGATCTTGGTACCGATTGTGGAGGCTCCTTCATATGTCAAGGGAGACTGCAGAGCCTGATTGTTCTGAGGAGCGGCCCCGCCCTTTTCCATCGAATACGCGGGCGGAGAGGTCAGAGCGAAGATGGTACAAAGGACGAAGAAACAGAATATAAGTCGTTTCATAGTTGTTTTCTCCTTTTAATAAATGAGGAGGTTATTTGTTATCCAGAGTACTGGCCGGCAACACGGGCACTATGCGTATGCCCAGCAACATAACGATGCCCGCAAGCCCAAGTCCGCACAGTCCCACCAGCCATTCCAAGGCGGTGGCGCTGTAGGACGCCGTTTGTCCGTAAAACGCATCCGTAACGATTTTGCCGGGGAACAATTCCACGGGGTACACCTGTGGCGCAATAACCAGTACATACATAAGCGCCAGACTTCCCAGCGTCACGCCGATCGCGGCGGCAAGCAACCAGCAATTGCATGCACGGAACTGAGGCAGAAGCAGCAAAATCAGCGGTATTGCCGTGCCGATGAGGCCGAAGCCGCCCCAGAGCAGGGTGGGAAAAATACCGCCCGTGCAGAGCGCGAAGCGTTCAAATTCCCGCAAAGCAGGGGAGTTTAAGCCTATAAGGTGCAGCGCCAGCACCATGTAACAGGTTATGGATACCAGCACCGCCAGGAGCGTACGCATACGCCCGGTCAGTTCATCCGTGCAGGTGGCGAAAAAAGGCCGTTGCGCTGCAAACTGCGCCTTGTGCAGCGAGATGATATACATCGCCAGCCCCAGTGAAAGCGACAGGGCTATGAACAGCGGCAGCAACAAAGCCGAGTGCATGGCCGAACGCCCTGCCAGCACCGCGAAGACGCAGCCGCTTCCCGTTGTCATCACAAGACGCCACAGAAAGGAGACAAAGCCGAGAACGCTTGCCCCGCCGCTCTGAGGCGCAAAACAGGTGAATAGCAGGTACAGTCCTACCAGGCCGAAGAAGACCGCATAAATGACGATGTTGATGGAAAAGACCGAAGTCCAGTTGAAGCGCGTCAGCGCCAGAAACACTTGCCCCGGTCTGCCGAGATCAAGCATGAGGGTGAAAAGCCCCCCCGCCAGCAGAGCCAAGGCCAGCAGGCAGGAAAAGGACGCCAGGGGCTTGTAGTCCTGCTTGCCGAATACCGAGGAAAGGGACGCCACATTCAGAACCCCGGATGCCGCGACAAGCAGGAAAGTCGCCAGCGTCAGGGAGAAGCCCCAGGGCACGCTGTTGTTCATGCCTGTGAGAATGTGCCCCCCGCTTTCAATCTGCCAGGCGGCCCAGATGCCCAGAAGGAACAACAGTACGGAAAGGCCCAGCATGCACAGAAAGCCTTTGGTGTTTGATACGCGTTGCTGATTCATGGGTTCACCCCCTGGTAGCGGACGCCGGGATCTGTCAGCAGTTCAGGCCGCAGAGCAGTGGTATCAAACGCCACGACCCGCTTGGCTATGGGATCAACAGGATCGTTGAGATTGCCGAAAAGCATGGCTCCGCGCCCCGCCTTGGCGCAAGCTTCCACGCAGGCGGGCTTGCGTCCGGCGTCGATGCGGTGGCTGCAAAGAGTGCAGCCCTCCACAGTGCCCATGCCGCGAGGGGAATGGGCAGCCGGTTTTTCCACCTTTTCGTGTACGAAGCCTCGCGCCTTGTAAGGACAGGCCATCATGCAATAGCGACAGCCGATGCACAGATGGTGGTTGACCAGCACCAGACCGTCAGCGCGACGGTGGGATGCTCTGGTGGGACAGACCCGTACGCACTGGGCGTCCGCGCAATGCTGACACATCACGGGCAGGTGGTTTATCAATCCAGTGGATTTGTCAGTAAGTCGTACTTTGCGAATCCATTGAGCGTCGGTGCTCGGGCGTCCATACGATTGCAGCGCATGTTCTCTGGCGCAGGCATTCACGCAGACGGCACATTCAGCGCTGCACAAACGCGTGTCCACCACCAGGCCCCAGCGTGTTTGCGCGATGTTCGCCAGCGCCTGGCCTATGCCCGATACGCCCCCATGCGCGAACAGCAGGCTACAGGCCGCTCCACGCAAAAAATTGCGGCGTGAAAGAGAGGGAAGAAGCGTGTTCATTTTTTCCCTCCTTGCGTGGCTTGCCATTGTTCGAGGCGTTTTTTGATCATATCGGCGTTTTTCACCTCTTTGCCCATCACATACGGGTCGCTTGCCGGAAGCGACGCATGGCAGGAAAAGCAGTTGATGCCGACATTCTGTTTCGCATGGCAGTCCCTACAAAAATGTCTGCGATCACCCGCCGAAAGCGGAGCTCTGTCTTCACCGCGCACGATATGGCAGGTAACGCATTGCTCAATGCTGACATTTTGTTGCAGCACGGTGAGCGGATATTCCGCGTTCATGCGGTCTTTGAGTAACGCCTGATGATTGTTCTTCATAATATCCTTGTTCTCCGACCAGTGCCCGCGCAGCAGCTTCTGCCGGGGTACTGGGGAGGTATCCGCAGCCAGAGCCGCTCCTCCTTTCAGGCACAGCAGCACTCCCAATAGGAACACCGCTGGAGCGAATATTTTCAGTCCTTGCATAGTATTTCCTTTGGGTTATTTTATTGGCACAAAGTTTTTGCCCACTATAGCCTGACCTTCGGGCGCCATCATGAAATCGAAAAAGGCCTGAATGTTGCCAGTGGGTTGGAGCGTGATAAGGCTTAATGGCCGCTTGAGCACATAGGCGCCGGACTGTACGGCTTCTTTCTGCGGAAGCGCGCCGTTAACGGCTGCAGCCGCCACGCCGGGCGTGGCGAAGGACAGCGAGGAGGCGGTGATGCCGCCGGGGTCTTTGGCCACATCCACAATGCAGTCCACGGCGTCATCAAGCTCCACGACTTTGCCGTAGTTTTCGTTGCCGAGCACCATTTCCTTGAAGGCACGCACGGTGGCCCGGCCTCCGGTAAGCAGTTCGCTGTAGATCACAATGGGCAGGTCGGGACCGCCGACCTGTTTCCAATTGCCGGCGCGACCGGTGAAAATTTCCCTAAGCTGATCCATGCGAAGATTTTTGACAGGGTTGGAGGGATGCACGAAAACGCCCAGCACGTCATAGCCAATGACTTGCCAGGCAACGACGCGCGCTTTTTCTGCATCGCTCATCTCGCTGGCAAGCCCTCCGAAAGAGACACGCCCGGCGGCCACGGCGTTCAAGCCCGCGCCCGCGCCGGCACTGCCTATGTTGCCGAAGGGAACGCCGGTTTTTTCGGTGAACAGTTTGGCGGCTTCCGGGACAATCTTGGTGCCGATGGTGGACGCGCCTTCATAGACCAACGGGGACTGGAGATCCGCAACGGTCTTTTTGACCGGCGTCGGCGGTGGAACGAGTCCCTGCGGGCTGTCCGCCATGGCAAAGGTGACGGAAAGCGGCGCCGGACTGAATTTTCTGTGGCACGAGCCGCAATCTCGGGATGCATTGACCTGATTATGGCAGGCAAAGCAGGATGTGCCGTAAAAGTGTTCCTGATATGCGATACGCGCCTTTTGCGCCGTATCAAAGAGGCTCAGGTGGCAATCCTTGCAGGCGAAGCCTTTGGAGGCATGTTGCGGGCCGTCGAAAACAACGGTTCCCTGCCCGCCGCCGCCATAGCGCAAGGTTTTGCGTTCGCTCGCCCCGGCCTGCGCGGCCAGAAGGAGCGTCAGGGCAAGCACCAATACAACATGTGCGTGCTTCATATCACGCCCCCACGATAATGGAGCGGGGAACCTGGCGCAAACTGGCGACGCCGGTGAGCACCATGGAATCCATAAGTTCCTGGCGCATGGCGTTCATCATCATCGCAACGCCTTCGCGCCCGCCGCCGTGCGCGGCGCGGATCAAGGGACGACCAACAAGACAGGCGTCAGCTCCGAGAGCGAGCAACTTGAGCACGTCATACCCACGGCGCACAGCGCCGTCGGCAAAGATAACTATCTTGCCTTTCACTTTTGCGGCAATGGCGGGCAGCACATCGGCGACGCCCGGCGTATAATCGAGCACACGCCCGCCATGATTGGAAACTACAACGCCTTTGGCTCCGGCCTGCACGGCCAACTCCGCTTCTTCCGCTGTCATTATCCCTTTGAGAATAAAAGGCATCTTGGTACAATTGACAAGTTCTTTCAACTGATCAAGCGTTTTAGGTTCAACAGTTTGTCCCGGCAAAGCGCGGGCAGCGCGCCCGGCAGAGTCGATATCAATGCCAAAGGCCACGGCTCCTGCCTCTTCCATCAGGCGCACGCGCTTGATGATTTCTTCCTGCGTGCGGGGTTTGATCATCACCATACCCTTGCCGCCGTAGCTGGCCTTGAGCACATCCATGCGGCGTTTGAAGGTTTCGACGGGGTCGCCGATGCCGTCAGCGGCCATGCCCAAGGTCTTGGCATCGCGACAGCCGCCGAGAATGGCGTTGATAAAATCCTCTTCCGCCATCTTGCCGCCCATGTTGTAGGTAACGCCCCCGGTGGCGGCGGACAGAATGGGCATGGCCAAGGTTTCGCCGAAGATCTCCACGCTCATGTCCGGCTTTTTCATGTCGTGTACTGTACGCATGTGGAGCTGGATGCGGTTTAACGAGTCATAGTTATTCTTGAAGGATTGGCCGGAGCCGATGCCGCCGAAACCGGGCACTTCGCCCGCACAGGCGACGCCGTTGCATTCGGGACAAACGCGACAGCGAGGATAGAGTTTTTCGCGCGCCACGCGCAGCACTTCGGCCATGGTCAGCTTGGGTTTGTCCGCTACTGGCGGAGGAGTGGCAGCCGTGGCCGCCTGAGCCTGCGCGGTCAGCAGGGGCGCCACGGCGACCCCCATGCCGAAGGCAGCGGCGCCCTTCAAAAAATCACGCCGTTCCTGTGCGGTGATCGTTTTATCCTTTTCCATGTCCACTTCCTTTGCTGTGAGGGTTACGGAACAGCCCTTCTGGGCACATACGCGCCTCAACAGCAAAGAGGGCGCCACATGTGACAATGCAATACGCTATAATAACAAGCATAGTTTTTGTAACCTGGCGGAGGAAACACATACGACTATTCCATATGGAATATAAACTGCCTGGAAAAAGCATTATGTGGCGACAGAGTGAAGCTGCCCATGAGGGCGAGGAAATCAATGTCTGACGGAATCTTTGAAGAGTGGTGACGACTGGAGGATGAAAGAACCTGAAAAATGCGTGCAGGAATAGTATTCCATTTGGAATAAAACGATGCTTATCCTTCGCGGACGTTTTTCAAGCGTTTACTGATCGCAGATTGAGAAATCCCCAGCATCCTCGCAGCCAGGGTTTGCTTGCCGCCAGCGCGCAGCATGGCTTCATTGAGGAGCATTTCTTCAGCTTGCGCAAAGGTGGGGAGCCATTTGCATTCCGTGAAAGGATTAAGCGAGGGTGCGGGAAGCACTGCGGAACTGCCTCCCATGTGCTGACGGAAATTGTCAAGCGCCAGCAGCGTTCCCTGGTGCAGGCTCATCGCGTTATATACCATGGCTTGGAGCTCGCGCACATTGCCGGGGAAAGAATAGGAAAGCAGCAGAGGAACAAGATCAGCAGGATAATCCGGAATTTTTTTTCCGGTGGCCCGAGCCGCCTCGGCAAGATAATGCCGGAGCAGCAATTCTATGTCTTCCTGGCGTTCGCGTAAAGGAGGGATATGCACATGATGCATGCACAGACGGTAATAGAGATCACGCCGGAAAAGCCCGGCCTGTTCCCTGGCCAACAGATTCGCATGTGTGGCAGCGATGACTCTGGCCCGTAAGCGCCTCGGACGGTCACTGCCGAGCGGATAATATTCTCCCTCCTGCAATAGGCGCAACAATTTGATCTGCGAGGGAATGGAAAGATCGCCTATCTCGTCGAGGAACAGCGTGCCCTCGGCCGCCTCCTCCACCAAACCCGGGCGCGTGCTGTCAGCGCCGGTGAAAGCGCCACGCACATGCCCGAAAAGAGTGTCCGTGAACACTGTATCGTCAAGACCGGCGGCATTCAGGGCCACAAGAGGCCCGTCGCATCCACTCAGAAAATGGGCGGCACGCACAAGGTTTTCCTTGCCCACTCCGGATTCTCCTGTAATGAGCAGGGGCCGGGGGCTTGGCGCAACGGCTTCAATGTAAGAAAAAATATTATGCATGGCGTGGCTGCGCGTGCATATGTCGACAAACGCTTCGGGGTTCTGGAGTTCGCCGGATACCAGCCTGTTGCCGACTTCACGGTTTTCCTGCTCCAATTCGCACATGCGGATGGCGCGCAAAATACCGCCGATAAGTCGTTCTTCTTCATCTGTCTTGACATAATAGTCGAAAGCACCTTGTTTGATACAGTGTACCGCTGTCTGCAACTGGTTCTGGCCGCTGATAATGATGCAGATCACCTGCGGATGCTGTTCCGCAATGCTTTGCAGCAGGTCTTCGCCGCTCAGATGTGGCATGGTCAGGTCCAGCAGAACCAGCCCGATACCGCCGTTTTCCAAGATAGCGAGCACTTCGCGGCTGTCCTGGCAAAGACGAAAATTGCTGATGCCTGCTGCAAGCTCCAGTCTGAGCGCCATAGAAGCAAGCCAATCGGCCTCATCGTCGACAAGCAAAACGGTGAAGGAAGGATAGAGGGCTCTGGTCATACAGTATCCTGGCGGACGGGAATGATGCAGCGCGCTGTAGTTCCCTGTCCCGGCATTGAAGTGAATTGCAAACTGCCGCCATGTTCTTTGACGATACCCGTTGATACGGAAAGGCCAAGCCCTGTGCCTCCGCTTGCGCGTTTTGTGGTGAAAAAGGGGTCCGTAAGGCGCGCCATATCCTCCGAAGTTATGCCCACACCGTTGTCCTGAACACTCAGAACAACGACATCGGAAAGCGCATCATAGTCGGTGCTGACCGCGATGCTTTCCTGCGGCCCGCGAAGCGCCTGGCAGGCGTTCAGTATCAGGTTCACCATCACATGTTCAAGCCGGTGGCTGTTTCCCTTGATAGTGGGCAAACCCTTGGCGTAATGCACTGAAAAATGCTCCGTGGCTTCACGCACGCTTGTTTCCAGAAGGCGTAGGCTCTTGGCGAGCACCTCATTAAGATCAACATCTTCCTGTTCAGCGGGGCTGTTAATGCGTGAAAAATCCTTGAGGTCTCCGACAATGCGCTTAATGCGGCGAGCGCTTTCCTCCATGGAGTCCAAAATGCGCGGCAGATGTTCGCGCATGCGCAGGTAGCTGCTGCCGCCAATCGCGAAATCGCCTTTATCCGCGTGCACTTCTTCCAAAATGCGCATCGCCTCGTCGTTCACCTGTCGCAAGGTCGGTATGTTCAGGAGAATAAGACCGTTCGGATTGTTTATTTCGTGGGCTACGCCGGATACCAGCACCCCCAGCGCGGCCATTTTATCGGCCTGCACAAGCTGTTGCTGGTTTTGTCGCAATTCTTCCAGAGCCTGGGAGAGCGAGCGGGTGCGTTGTTCCACAAGCCGTTTTAAAGAACGTGACCAGAGCGTTATGCCTCCAAGCAGAAGAAGCAGGGGGACAAGTACGAAGGAGGCGTATCTGAGAGCGGTGCGCCAGCTGATGTCTTGATTGTCCATCACTCCGAACCATTTGTGCCGTATCTCCTGATATTTTCCGGAAAGTTTCACCAAGGCCAAACCTTCGTTGAATACGGCCAAAGTGCTCTCCTCGCCGCGCCGCGCAGCATAGCTGTACCCCTGCGAAGTGACGTTGCGGATCACAACCCTGAGATTGTCGAGCTTTTCCTTGGCAATGGTGGAAAGACCGGGCAAGAGCGCCACAATGGCATAATCGCCCGTTCCGGAGGCAAGCTGGCGCAAGCCGTTTGTAGGGGTATCGGAAAAAAGCAATTCCTTGTCCAGCCCGAGGCCGTTAAGAATGTCGTGAATACTGCCGCCGGGATGAATGATGACTTTTTTGCCTATGAGGTCTTCCAGGGAAGTTATTTCCGGTGTGCCATCCCGTGCAAAAACTGCGTGGCCGATTATGGCGGCGGGCGGGCTGAGTTCGGCATCACGCAGCCATTTTTTTGAGGATGGGATACGTTGGAGCGCATCCACTGCGCCATCCATCAAAGCCTCGTGAAGCCGAGCCCAATCCAGCAGCAGAAATTGCATCTCCACTCCTGTGGCTTCTCCGATGGCACGCGTCAAATCAACGAAAAAACCGGCGGCTTTTCCGTGTTCATCGATAAATTCATAGGGTGGATAGTTTCTATCTCCACCCACCACGAACTGGCGTTTTCCCGCAACATGCGCCTGAGCCAGGGAAACGCTGGAATTCCCAAAAAACAGAACACTCCAAACGCAGCATATAAGCAATCGAAATACATAGAGACAGCTCATGAGGCTCTCCGACACTTGGTGAGAGCCTACATACCAGAATATGAACGAGGAGGCAAAATGGCTATTGGTATGTTTGACGCCTTACGCTGTGGGTAG
>JAIRVN010000060.1 GCA_031253875.1 Deltaproteobacteria bacterium
GCTTGCCATCAAGGAAGATGTGGATCGTGCACGCCATGCCGGACGCTACCTGTTGACAGGCTCGGCCAACATTCTGGCCTTGCCGGGCATTGCGGACTCTCTGGCAGGACGCATGGAAGTGCTGACCCTGTACCCGCTTTCTCAGGGAGAAATTGCGGGTGTACGGGAAGATTGCATCCGGATGTTGTTTCAAAAGGATTTTCAGCCCGGAAGCGCCGGGGCAAGGCCATTGACCAAAGAGGCGCTTCTGGAGGCCATTGTACTGGGCGGTTATCCCGAGGTGCTGTCCAGGAGCAGCCCGAAACGCCGCGCCGCCTGGTTCGATGCGTATATCACCACCTTGGTGGAACGGGATATCCGCGACATCGCCAACATACAGGACGTTAGCGCTTTGCTCCGCCTGCTGCGCCTGCTCGGCGCCCGCTCCGGGATGCTGCACAATCAGTCGGAGCTTTCGCGAAGCGCAGGGATGCCCGCCAGCACACTCAGCCGTTATCTACCCTTGCTTGAGGCGCTGTTCCTCGTTTGGTTCCTGCCCGCATGGTCAAGCAATCTGAGCAAGCGACTGGTAAAATCTCCCAAAGTCCATATCTGCGACTCCGGCCTTGCCTGCCATCTGTGCGGCGCGGATGCGAAGCGTCTGGCCGGCGACTCCATTATGGCCGGGCGGCTCCTGGAGTCTTTTGTCGCCGGGGAATTGCTGAAACAAAGCAGTTGGACCGAACATCCGGCGGCACTCTATCATTATCGCTCGCAAAGCGGCGAAGAAGTGGACGTGGTTCTGGAAGACAGGGCCGGTCGCGTGGCGGCCGTCGAGATAAAACTCGGCTCCAGCGTGGCCGGGCACGATATCAGAGGACTGGCTTCACTTCGTGACGCGCTGGGCGATCGCTTTGTCCGGGGCATGATCGTCTATACGGGCCAGGAGCTCATTCCCGTGGGCGACAGAATATTTGCCGTGCCCATAGGGATGATGTTTGCGGGAAACTGATTGGGATACGTATGCCGAGCGCAGTTTTGGGCATAATTTTTTGATTTTTTCAAGATTTATTCTCTATGCCCTCTTGACATTCTCAAGACTTTTTCATTAGATAAGCCATCCAGGCACACTGGAGCGCGCAGTCTTGGTGTGCGCCGGTAAGGTTTTTTGCATAACGGCATCATTTTATTAAGGAAGGTAAAATATCATGAAACGCGTAATACTCTGCTTTGTGGCGGCAGCGGCCCTGGCCCTGCCCGCGCTTGCGTCAGCGGAAGTCAGTGGAGTGTACCTTGCTCCGAGATTCCTGGTCGGCATCCAGGACAGCGGCCAGTTTTCCAGATCAGGCCTGCCCAGCGATTCCTTCAGCCAGTACTCCCGGGCCGTGTTCGGCGGCGCGCTGGCCCTGGGCTACAGCTTTGCCCCGAAATTCAACATGCCTGTCCGGGCGGAAGTGGAATACGCCCTGCGCAGCAATTCCAACGACAGCAGGGACGGAAACGGCTGGTCAACCAAGCACACTCTGAATATTTCCACGCTGTTCTTCAACGCGTATCTCGACATCCCCACCGGCACGCCCTTTACCCCGTTCGTCGGCGGCGGCCTCGGCATGTCCTTCAACTATACCGGCATAAGCGGCCGGGTCGGGACCAACCATTGGGATCTTGATCAGCGCGACACCAACTTCGCCTGGAATGTGGGCGCCGGCCTGTCCTACGCCTTTACGGAGAATGTGGCCGCGGATCTCGGGTACCGCTTCATCGGCGCCGGCCACCGCGAAATCTCGTCGTGGGGAGCCAAGGTCAGTTCATCCCCCTATATCAACGAATTTTACCTGGGCGCGCGCATCGGTTTCTAACGGCGTCCAAAAACACACTGCACGAAGCTTGCGGGCCGCCCGAGGGATGGTCCGCAAGCCGCTTGCCGTGCGGTTTTTCATAGTGTACTGTCTGGTCATGGCAGATGACGCAGCGCGCAGCATTGCACGTCAGGTGCTCAAATATGTCGAGCAACTGCAAAATTCCAGGATAATTCCGGAGATTCCCGAAGCTTTTGCCGATGACGCTGATTTCTTGAAGTATCACAAGAAAATTGTTGAACTGCGCAGCGCCATTCTGGCCCTTGCCAAGGGTGATCTGTATACGCCCATAACCGCGAAGGGCTACCTTGCCGGCGCCTGCAAGTCATTGCAGGCAAGCCTGCGCCACATGACGTGGAAGGTGAGCCAGATCAAGATGGGCGACTATGAGCAGCGCCTGGACTTTTTGGGTGAACTTTCAGCGTCTTTTAACAGCATGGTCACCCAACTGAAGATAACCACCGAAAATTTGCGCCAAAAAGAAGAAGCCTTGACCGTACTTGCCGCTTCTTTGCAAAAAGAAGCCAGAAGACGCAGCGACGCATTGCAGGAATTGAGAAAGAGCGAACAAAGATTCAAATACCTTGCCCAGCGCGATCCGCTCACAGGCCTGTTCAACAGGCGCGCCTTCTTCTCTTTGGCTGAAATGAGCCTGGCATATGCGGCTGCCGTGAACCAGGCATGTTGCGTGTGCATGCTCGATGTGGACAATTTTAAAAAATTCAATGACAGATTCGGGCATCTGGAGGGCGACCGCGCGCTGCAGCATGTGGTAAAATGCGGCCAGGGCGCGCTGCGCCAAGCCGACATCATGGGGCGTTATGGCGGCGAAGAGTTCCTGTTTTTGTTCGCCGACACGGACGAGGCGCAAGGCTATGCCGCAGGCGAGCGCATACGGCTTGCCATAGAACGTAGCGTGTTTTCTTTGGAAAACGGCGGCACGACGGCTCTCACCGTAAGCATAGGGGTTGCCGTCATTCTGCCCGGCAAGCAAGGGGACGACTACGGCCAAACGCTTCGCCAGGGGATTGCCCAGGTGGACGCCGCGTTGTATCAGGCCAAGGCGCAGGAAAAAAATCGGGTCTGCCTGGCGCGATAGTCCCTCGCCATATATGTCGCGAATTGTTTATCACATACATACACGGTGTGGTGCGCTATGGCTAAGCCCAGGTACACGTTTTATTGGGATTTGATTGGAGACGTCGACGCGCGTGAGAATCTTGGCCCGCTCGTGCGCGTGGAGGTCTATCGCCTCATGCAGCTCTGTTTTCGTGAGGTACTCGAAAAACATTATGGAACCGAGCAGGCGGATGACCTGTTCCGCGACGGGGGGCGGCTTGCCGGCGAGCATTTTTATAAGCGCTTTCTGGCGGATCCGGGTTCCCCGGATCTGAGTTCCTTTGTCACGAAAATGCAGACGAAGCTGCGCGATCTGGGAATCGGGATTGTACGGGTGGAAAAGGCAAACCTTGAACAGGGCACGCTGGTGCTGACCGTGGACGAGGATCTGGACTGCTCCGGCCTGCCTGATCTGGATCATGAATTTTGCGCCTATGATGAAGGCTTTTTTGAGGGCGTGCTGAGCAGCTATATGCAGCGCAAATTTCGCGTGCGGGAAGTCGATTGCTGGTGTACCGGAGCGAGAACCTGCCGTTTTATGGCGGAAATCGTCTGAGGGCTGGACAGCGCGGCATTAACCGGGCAGAGCGGCCCTGATCGCGTCCCCAACCTGCGAGGTGCTGCTGTTGCCGCCCATGTCCGCGGTGCGCGCCTTGCCTTCGGCCAGCACCTTTTTCACCGCCGCCAGCAGGGCGGCGGCCGCTTCCTTTTCACCCAGGAAATCCAGCATCAGGCGGCCCGACTCGATGGAGGCGATGGGATTGACCTTGCCCTTGCCGGCCAGAGCCAGGGCCGAGCCGTGAATGGGCTCGAACATGGAAGGCCCCCGGCGTTCCGGATCGAGGTTGGCGCCGGCGGCAACGCCGATGCCCCCCTGCAGCACGGCGCCCAGGTCGGTGATGATGTCGCCGAACAGGTTGGAAGCCACGATAACGTCAAACTGGCCGGGGTCGGTGATCATGATCATGCTCAGCGCGTCCACCAGGTAATAATTGCTTTCGATGTCCGGGTAGCGGGCGGCCACTTCCTTGAAAATCGCATCCCAGTAGACCATCGAATAGTTCAGCGCGTTGGACTTGGTGCAGTTGGTGACTTTGCCCTTGTGGCCCGCAGCCTTGCGTTCCCTGGCCAGCTCAAAGGCGTAGCGGATGACCCGTTCGCAGCCCACGCGGGAGAAGATAGCCATCTGCGAGGCGAAACCGTGCGGCGCGTCCGGCGCGAAGATACCCCCGAGCCGGCTGTATTCGCCTTCGGTGTTTTCCCGCACCACCACCATGTTGACCGTGGCCGGGGTGCAGGTGGTGACGGGCGAGGAGACGCCCTCGTGCAGGATGATCGGCCGCAGGTTGACATACTGGTCGAAACCCTTGCGGATGGTCAGCAGAGAGGTCAGCGAGATGTGATCCGGCACCTTGGCCGGGTCGCCCACGGAACCCAGGAAGATGGCGTCAAACGCGCGCAAGGTGTCCAGCCCGTCATCCGGCATCATTTTGCCGTGCTTGAGGTAATAGTCGCAATCCCAGGCAAAATTCGTCACCGCGACGGCAAAGCCGAAACGCTCCGCGCAGGCTTGCAGCGCCTTGGCGGTTTCCGCGGCCACTTCGGGCCCGACGCCGTCTCCGGGGATAAAGGCCAGCGTGTATGTTTTCATGGCAGGCTCCTGAGGTGGTGAGGAAGTACAGGTCCGGATCCGGGCGGTCTGTGCGTTCCATAGCTCATCCGTCCGGCGGATGCAAGATGGCGGCGCCAGCCACAATCCGCCACGGTGTCAGGCGTGGGGATGCCAAATTGTCTGACGTCCTGTAAAAC
>JAIRVN010000137.1 GCA_031253875.1 Deltaproteobacteria bacterium
TTGATGGCTGTATCTGTGAGGGGCATGGGGACAACTCACTATTTGCATGTGGAGAACATCTTCGCGTTGTCCCTAAAGTTGTCCCCTTTTCGTCAGGAAGTCAAGGGATTTTTGTGGAATCCACTGGAACACGGTAAAAGAAAAATCCGCTCTGCCATTAGCTTTGCGGACTTTCTTGGAATCCCCTGGAATACTGTATGGTGCGAAAGGGGAGACTCGAACTCCCACGGTTGCCCGCTGGATCCTAAATCCAGTGCGTCTGCCAATTCCGCCACTCTCGCAGTCATCAAACAAGACAACAAATACCCTGTAATGCGCCATAAAGCAAACACAGGAAAGGCAGGAACGCATTTGACAGCGCCGTTACTCTGTGTGGCGTCCGAGTTGCCAGCGCGTCAGCCCGCCCATGACGCGGCTGCGGGAGGCGGGATCCACGGCGTATACATGCTCAAGCGCCTCACTCATATCGCTGCGCCGCGTTGCCCCGGCCGAAGGGCAGGGATTGCTCCACACAGGCAAGTCCCACTGGCGCGCGGCCTTGACGATATCTTTCTTGCGTACCAGCAACAGCGGCCGGATAAGCGTCAGTTTGCCGCCGAAAAAGGCTTCACGCATCGACAGGCCGTCCACGCGCCCGTTCTGAAAAAGATTCATGAAAAAGGTGGATGCCAGGTCGTCGGCATTATGCCCCAGCGCGAGGTGCGTCAGCGCATAGCGGGCGCACAATTCAAAAAGACGCTTACGGCGCAGCCAGGCGCAACGGAAACAGGGCGAACGTCGAAGATTTTCGGCGGAATGCGCATGTGGTCCATAATCCGTGCATTCCACATGCGCGGCTATGCCGTTATGCTCCAGCCAGGGAAAAAGAACTCCATGATTCCGCGGATCAAAACCGGGATTCAGGTGCAGTGCCATGATCTCGAAGTGAAAGGGAACAATACGCTGACGCAGGCTGAGCACCTTGAGCAACACAAAGCTGTCCACACCTCCGGACAACGCCACCCCGATGCGCGCTCCGGGATGAAACATCCGCGCCTGCTGCATGGCTTTGCCCGCCGCTTTGACGCATACCTGCCGGGCATAACCCAATTTTTCGCGACGCATCCGCAACGCTCCTTGACATACTTGCCACATGCACCTATCTTGTTTTGCTCAGCAAGAAAAGATGCAAAACTTCCCTCAGGGATTGTTTTTTTGGAGGCTCCATGGCCCGTATTACTGTGGAAGACTGCCAGGAACGCGTGGACAACCGTTTTTTACTGGTACAAATGGCTATCAAGCGCGTGCGCCAGTATCGCGAAGGCTATGAAGCCCTGATCGAAGCGCGCAACAAGGAAGTTGTCACCGCCCTGCGCGAAATCGCCGCAGGCAAGGTAATGCCCGACGATCCTACCTACTATCGCCCCCTCCCCGAAGGGGCTGCCGTCGAAGACGACTAATCTCTACCACAGCAGTATGAACCTTCGTTGTTATTATGAAGTGCTGGAAGTGTCACGCGAGGCTTCCGAGGACGAAATCAAGCGCGCTTATCGCAAACTGGCCATGCAACATCATCCGGATCGCAATCCGGATGACCCCGGCGCGGAACGGAAGTTCAAGGAAGCCGCGGAGGCCTATGACATCCTGCGCGATCCGGAACGCCGCGTCCGTTATGATCGCTTCGGGCGTGCCGGCGTGCAACAGGGGGCGGGGATGGGTGGCTTCAGCAGCGCGGAAGACATCTTCGTCCATTTCAGCGATATTTTCGGCGATCTGTTCGGTTTCACCAACGCCCGTGGCGGTCCGCGTCCCACGCCCGGCGCGGATTTACGTTACAACCTGAAGGTTACCTTCCAACAGGCCGCAACGGGCGCGGAAATTCCCCTCAAACTTCCACGCCGCGTCACATGCGATGAATGTGGAGGTTCGGGCGCCGCCCCCGGCACCAAGCCCGAAACCTGCCGCCAATGCGGCGGCAGCGGACAAATGCGCCGCTCGCAGGGTTTCTTCCAGATCGCCGTGCCGTGCCCTGTCTGCAGGGGCGAGGGCAAAATGATTGTCACGCCCTGCCCCAAATGCAAAGGCGAAGGCATCCTGCCCCAGATGCGTGAACTTACGGTGCGCGTACCCGCCGGCGTGGACACCGGCACCCGCCTGCGCCTGCGCGGGGAGGGCGAAAACGGCGTGTACGGCGGCCCTCCCGGCGACCTTTATGTGGTCATCGCCGTGGAAGAAGATCGCATTTTCCGGCGCCAGGGGCAGGATATCGTCCATAGCTGCAAAATCACCCTCCCGCAGGCCGCGTTGGGCATCCGCCTCGAAGTGCCGAGCCTGGACGGCCCCGTAACCCTGGAAGTGCCCAAAGGCACGCAAAGCGGTTCGGTGTTGCGCCTGAAAGGCAAGGGCATGCCCTACCTCGGTCAAAATCGCAACGGCGATCTGCTGGTGGAAATCATCGTGCAGACCCCCACCTCTCTCAGCGCCCGCCAGTAAGAATTGATCCGGGAACTGGACCAACTTCTTCAGGCAGAAGAGAGCCCGCTGGACAAGGTCAAGAAGGCCGCCAAAAAAATCTTCAAAAGTCGTTAATAGACCGGCTGACGGACATTCAGCGCGAGCATCCCCTTGATCAGGCGGTAGGCATACCAGACGGCGAGCACCGCGACGAGCGGGTATACGAAGATTATGCCCACAACCGACAGGTAGAGAAAAAAGCACATAACGCCCAACGCGACGCAGCCGATGACAGCGCGCCAGAAGGTGTCGATCTGCCATTGCATGTGGCTGGACATAAGCAGATTCTGATCATGACGCTTGATATAGTTGATGATCAGCGCCGCGACAGCGCTCAGGCCGCCGGTAAAGAACGCGCAACAATGCAGGACATAGGCCAGCCAGATGACGCCCCGCTCGTCCGGCGGCTGATGATGGAGCGCGTGGCGCGGGTACTGGCTCATAAGGGTATGCGTTCCCTAGGCCGTATGCCTGGGGCGGGGATACGAATTATATGGATGTCGCTTTTTCGGGGCCTGCGGGAGACTTGAGGGGGACGGGCGGATTTTTCGCATAGCGGGCCGCAAATTCTTCCTGCGGCGACAGCCCCACAATCTTCCATTCCCCCGCTATCCGCGCCATGGCAATCCAGGTCGCAATGTTGCCGGGCACGGT
>JAIRVN010000159.1 GCA_031253875.1 Deltaproteobacteria bacterium
TGATGATGACTGCGGCACTCTCGAAATACAATTGTTCCACGGCATGGTCGTGTCCCTGGATAAGGAGAAAGAGGGAATACAGGCTATAGAGCACGGCTGCGGAGGTTCCAACCGCGATAAGCGCGTCCATGTTGGGCGCGCGCCGCCGGAGGGAAGCGAAGCCGCCGCTGTAGAAAGGAGCGCCCGCAACAAGCACCGGCAGACAGAGGCCAAGCTGGACAAGGGCATAGATCAGCGGGGCATGCATGGGTTCGAGCACTGGGGGAAAAGGCAACGCGAGAGAATACGCCATGTTCAGCATGGGAACCATGGCGCAGTACACAAGAGGCAGGCTGAAGCACGCGGCAAACAACAGGCGCCAGGGGATCCGGCTTTGCGCGGGTTCCCGCGTCGAGAGGTTTTCTTCAACATGGATGCGGCATATGCCGAAGCCTGCTTCCTTGATCGCGGACTCTATCTGTTCGTAACGGACTTGTTGCGGATCATAATTCAGACGCAGTCTTTCCGTGGCAATGTTGACAAAGGCCCCGGCAACGCCGGGCAAGGCGCCGGTGTTGCGTTCCACGAGACGGGCGCAGGTGGCGCAACGCAGGCCGGTGATGACAAAGTCTTCCGTCTTCATGGCAAGCTCACGTAAGGCTAGTGTGGTAGTTGGAAGGGCATTTTGACCAATTTTTGGATATCGTCCCGTAATTTTTTGTTGAGGCTCGACACCATGTTTGCATTGCGCATGATCATATCCACTTGGCGCGTGTGGATGAGCAGGTAGCCGAGAATGCGTGTTTTTTCGAGAATGTTCTTTTGCGAAGCATCTTCTGTATGGGCGGACAACGCGTCACGCTGGGCGGATGCGGTAAATCCGTGCTCCTGAAGGATATCCGCCATGAGGCGGATCCGCAGGGCGCGTCTGTCCAGGCTTGCCGCGCCGCCTTTGAAATGGAAGGATGCGTAGTTGGCGTGATCCACTTCGCCCGCCTCGGCTTCCACCGTACAAAAATGGTAGCCGATACGCGTTTGTAGATTGCAAAAGGTGCGTGAAATCAAAAAATAATTCTTTTCCGCCATGCTGTTGGCAGCCAGCGGATCCAGTTCGGGATTGGAAGCGCTGCGGGCCACAACGCTCAAAAAACCCCGTCCGTCAGGCGCCGGAGGGCCGGCCCAGGGAATACTGATCATGCCGTTCCATAAAGCAAGCATCGGCAGAGAGCGTATATGCCGGATATCCACATAGGGAGTGTGGATGGGCTCGCTGAAGCCGCCGCCCATGTCCACCAGCCAATATTTGAGTTTGACGCCCGCTTTGAGTTGCCTGCCCGGAGGTTCAGTTTCTCCGCGCCCTTCGAGTTGGGTGTTGAATAGGCTTTCCACCGATTTTTCATGGCAGAAACGTGTGATATCGTGCAGGGTGCGACATCCGGCGGGCGAGAACTCTTCCGCTTCGGGATCCAGCAGGTTGAGGGGGAGCACGATGTCCGTGACCGCTTTCAAATTGCGGCGCAGGGGAGAATCCATCACGGTGGATCGTTGTTTGAGAATGGAAAAACCGGCGGGCAGATCGCCAAGATACACGATGCCTTTGCGCGCATCGACCGTGAGTTGCGGGTTGGGCTGTTCCTGTGCGCGCAGCAGGGCGATGAAGCCTTGCATGCCGAACAGGGCAGGCACACCGTATTCACGCGCGACGCTGGCGAGATGGCTTGCCGTGCCCCCGGCCTCGCTGATCAGCGCGCTTGTCTTGTGTAAAAGAGGCGCCCATTTGGGCAGCGCATTGTTTACCACAAGCACGCCCTTTTGGGGGAAGCGCGCCATATCGCGGTCGTTCTGGACAAGATGGGCTGTCCCGCTCGCCACGCCCTGACTGGCAATGATGCCGCCGGAAAGAAGTTGGGGCAGCTTTTCAAGAGCTTCTTCGTTTTCAGCGCTGAGTTCCGGTGTCGTGCCGCGGGCAAGCGGACGGCTCTGAAGCAGATTCAGCACGCCTTCCGTATCAAAAGCCCATTCAACGTCCTGGGCGCAGCCTTGTTCCGCTTGTAGCGTCAGGGCAAGCTGCGCAACAGCCAAAGCCTGTTCGTCGCTGATGGATGCCGGCGCGTTTTCGCCCTGGCCGGAATGGCGGGAACGTACCGCAAGCGGAGGGCCCGGGCTGATACGGAACAAATCCGGCGTGGCGCTGCCGTCCACGACTGCGCCGGGCAGACCGGCCACAGCGTTGACGATGCAGTCCGGGTTCTGTTGATCCAGAGGGTCGGCACTGTAGGCGACGCCGCCGGCTTCTACCTCCAACATGACCAGAAAGCCCACGCACATGACGCAGGCGCCGCTTTCCCCCAAGCGGCGGTTTGCCCTGTAGCTGAGCACATTGACGCCGTACAGGCTGGCCACCACTTCTTTCCAGGCTTGCACGGCATCGGCGGGCGGCACATGCAGGAGGGATTTGTATTGCCCGGCAAAGGAATTTTCAAAGCTGTCCTCATCCAGGGCACTTGAGCGCACTGCCAGCGCACAGCCGGGATTGCGTTGTTCCAGTTCCACGACTTCACTCAGAATACATTGTTCGAGTTGCTGAGGGAGCGGCGTTTTCATAATGCGGTCGCGGATAGTCGTGGCAATGCGGTGCAAACGCACCAATTCCTGATTGACTTCCGCTTTTTCGGGCGATTTGAGCTGTGGTTTGGCCTGCAGTTCATCCAGGAGACCGGCGATTTTTTTGCCCAGCTCTTCCGACTCCATGAACAGCGCAAAGGCCTGTACCGTGGTGATGAATCCTGGCGGCGCCATCACATACGGCAAGGGCGGGTGCAGGGCATACCGGGCCAGCCCTGCCATTTTTGAGCCGCACCACTCCGCCGTGACTGCCTCCTGCGTGCCGAAACGCACGCTCAGAGGAATGTCCTCGCCGGCAGAAGATTCGTCAATATGGGCCGCAAGCGCCGGCGGGACAAGAATATCAAGCGAGGCATGCATGTCGGCGACAATCGCCTGGAGACGTTGGGCCAGGGCAGGGTAGGCGTTGTCGGCAAGAGCGGTCAGGTTGACGACAATGTCCTCCACCTTGGCGGCAATTTCAAGGCAAAGATCCCGAGCGGAAAGAGGATCGGGTTGCGCAGCGTCCGACAGCATGCTCTCAAGCTTGGTCATGCCTTCAAGGGCGGTTTTATTGGCGGCGAGAAGCAGGCGGAAATGCGTGCAACGCGCTATAAAGAAGTCTTTGAATGCGGTTTCGCGGGCCAACTCTTCGGGGGTGGGCGCAGACAGGGGGGAGGCGCTGCGGAACCTGGCGAAAAGTGAACGGATCAAGCTGGCTTTCTGCATATCATTCCCAGCTGTGCTGAGCCGGTTCGGAATCCCTGCGGGATGCGTCCTGAGCAAACAGCGCATGACAATCTTGCAGCATTTGTTCCCGGCGTTGCCGCGTTTGTGCCGCATCGGCCATGATCATGTCGAGTTGGAGGGTATGGATGACAAGATAGCCCGCTACGCGGGCGATACGCAGAGCGCGCGGCAGGGAAAAATTTTCGGCCCGGGCCCGCAGGGAATCGTTGCGGATAGAGACGGAAAAACCGAACTCCTGCAAAATGCTTCCCACAAACTCCACTCGACGGACACGGCGCGCCAGATCGGCGGCTCCGCCGCGTAAGATGAACACCGCATGGTTTTCCCGTTTGCGTTTTCCCGCTACGATTTCCACGGCCACAAAATGGAAACCGAAACGGGAATGCAGACTGCAATACTGGCGGGAAACGAGAAAATAGTTTTTCTCCGTAAAGAACGTCGACTGACTGGCCGGGTCAATGTGCGGGTTCGCTGTGGATTCAAAGAGTACCGAAAGAAGTCCCTTGCTGTCCATGGGAGGCGGCCCTTCCCAGGCTTTGGCGTTCATCCCGTTCCACAGAGCTTTCATGCCCTCGCATGCAATATCGTCCAAGGGGATATAAGCGCCTTTGACCTCTGCAGGAAAAGCATCGTCGAGGTTGATGACCCAAAATTGTTTGGCTACCTCGGCCATAAGTTGTTTGACTCTGTTCAGGGAATGATCCTTGTGCGAACCGAAGCGGAACATGGCATCCGTGGCGCGCTCAGCGCAATAGCGTCCGATGTCGTGGAAGGTGGTGCAATTGGCTGCCGTGAATTCCGGCGTGTCGGGCGTCAATGTCAGCGGCAGCACATGCTGGGCAATTTTTTTCAGCCGTTCGTGCAAGGGGCTTGTAGAGATAAAGTTGGGCCGCGGGTGTGCCATGCGCAGCAGTTCTTCCACTCTGCCCGGATAGACAGAACCGGATTCCGCGCAGAGAGTGATTTCCCGTCCTTGATCCACAAGTTCCATCACCTTGTCCAGGCCGAACAGGGCGGGAACGGCAAGTTCCCGGCACATGCCGGCCAGACGGCTGGCGGCTGTTCCGCGCGCGCACAGGATGCCGGCCGCGCGATCCAACAAGGCACACCATTCCACGCTGTCGAATTCGGCGATCACAATGCCGTTTTCCGGAAAATTTCGTGCATCTTCTTTGTTGCGGACTTTGTATGCCAAACCGCACGCAACGCCCGGGCAGCCGGTATTGCCGCCCCAGATGAGCGGAGTAAGGGCTTGCGCGCTCACATCCGGCATGGTGACGTTGGACTGGGCCGCCAGACGCCGTAGAGGGCGCACGTGGACGATGCGCAGCGTGCCGTCCGGTTCAAAAAACCACTCCAACTCCTGCGGGGCGCTGAAAAGCAGTTCCGCATCCTCGGCATGGCCTGCAACGGCATAGATTTGCGACTCCGTCAGGAGAAGCTGGGCGGCGTCATATTCCATGCCGGGACAATGCAGTTTGACGGCGTGGCTGCCGCCGCGCGCCACGTGGTACACATCCACGGCGGCGCCGCCGTGCTCCACGGTTTCGGGCAAAGAATCAGCGGCATAGAGATACACGTCTGTATCGGGAATATTGAAGGGATTGCGGGAATAGCATACTCCACCCACCAGCGGACGTCCTACCGCAAAACATCCCACGCACATATTGGTTCCCACATCCGGCAATCCCCTGTTAAAACGGTAGATGACCGCTTCGGGATCGTATTTTTTCGCGAGCACTTTTTTGAAAGCCTTCAAGATTGCTTCGTCCGTGGAACCTTCAAGCGGCAGCACCGGTCCCCAGAGAGACATGCCCCCCATATCTCCGCCGCTCGGCCAGACACGGCCCCGCCATAAAAGGCGCTGGCGCGGCAAGAGCGTGTGCTCACGCAAATAATGGACAGTGTCCAAAAGTGCGTCTTCCACCGCCGCAGGCAGCGGAGCCTGGAGAATGCAGTCACGCAACGTGGAGCATAATTCATGGAGATGGGCTGGTTTCATGCCGCCGGCGGCCTGAATGCGGCGGTTGAGTTCTTCCTGCAATCCGCCATGTACAAGGCTCATCTGGCAGGCTGCGGCAGTGAAGACGTAGCCCGGCGGAACACAGTCGCTGGTAAAGTCCGCCTTGAGATAGGCCAGGCGGATCATGGCGGGATCGCACAGTTCGGGAGTAAGCTCTTCATGCCCGAGCGGCAGGCAAAGCGGGCCGTGCAGAGGTGCAAGCTCTTCCTTAAGCAAGTTGCTTATAGCATGTTGGATGCGTTCAAAGCTGCGTTCCAGATCGGCATTGGCGTTTCCTGACAGTTCTGAAAGACGACGAAGACACTGCAGGCCTTGGGTGGACAGATTTGTGCATATGGCCTGTAGCGCTTGCATGCTGTATGGCCGGGACTCATACAGATACGCTTCCATATTGGCCATGGCTTCCTGAAGTTGGTTCCAGGCATTGAGAAAAAGTTTGAAGCGGTAATGCCTGGCTGCGAATCGCTCTTTTTCGTTTTCAAGCTGTATAATCTTGTTTTTACTTATTAATTTCTTCAGGAGACGCAGCATCTATTTCCCTTCGCCCTGCTCGCTGTTGAGAACGCTCAAATGGCTTGCATCCTCGATAAGATGCCAGAGGTCATTGAAGTTTGGCGGTTTCATAACATAACCGAAAGCCCCCAAGCGGAGTCCGATGACAGCCGAATCCGGATCAGCGTGGCCGGAAAGCATGATGATTTCAATTTCCGGATACAGGCTTTTGATTTTTTCCAAAGCGGACAAGCCGCCCATTCCGGGCATTTTGACATCCAGAACGATCACATTCGGTCGTTCCTCCTTCAGCAGTTCAAGGGCTTGTTCGCCGCTGTGCGCGCAGCGGCATATGCAGCCTCGGCGCGTGAGGCGTTTGGACAGCAGATCGGTTGCTTCGCTTTCGTCATCAACCAGAAGGATGCGGATAGCTTCTTCCATGTCTTGCCTCCAGAGTAGAGAACAGGAGCAAAAGAATAATGATCTTTGCCAAGATAGCCTGATTCGCCTGTGGATACAAGGCATAAATGCCGGCGCAAAACGCTTGATTGGCGAAGCATCGCCGTTTTTTTTCGCGCCGCCGGGCAATCCGTTTTTGAGCAGGGAGTGAAGCCCCGCCGGAGTATGGCAGGGCGCT
>JAIRVN010000166.1 GCA_031253875.1 Deltaproteobacteria bacterium
GGATGATGAATTGAACCTGCAATATACCTGGGAAGACGGGCAGCATTGCGTGGCGGGCTACCGTGGAACAAGTCCCGTGTTCTCCGCGCTTTTTGCGCTTGCATAGTGCTATTGTGCGGCTGCTCCGGCGGCGATGCGCTTGCCTTCTTCCGCGATGCTGGGCAGCAGATTCGGCCTGTTGACAGCAAGATCCTTGGGCATCCAGCCGTAGGCGCTGCGGGTGAAGATCACACTTTCACGCACGTTGCAGGGATCGCCTTTATGGATCAGGATCGAATCGCACATGGGCAGATAGCGCGCGATGCGCTCCTGTTCCTCCCTGGGCAGCGTATCCATATCTTGGGTAAGACGCACGCGGTAAGATGTATCCACTCTCCAGTCCTCTCCCGTTTCCACGCGGTTCAGGATGGCAACGGATTCAATGCTCAGACCGCTCCAGCCTATCCGCACGGTGGCGGCGAGATGCCGTTGCAATTCCTTCTCATCGGGCGGAAGGGCGCAGGCGGCCAGCAACAGGCACAGCGACAGGGCCAACCCGGCGGTATATGAGGATGCGCTTCGCATGGAGTTCATTATGTTATGGCGTGTTGCTCCCGTCAAGCTGGTTCTTGCCAGCCGCTTGAGAATGCTATAGAAGTGGTAACGAAGATGATATCTGCTTGCAAGCATGTTTCGCGGTTGCGAAATATGTCCGTTTTGTATACATACTCTGCTTCGCAAAGGTGTTCTATGGCCCGCAAGAATCAAAAAAACCTGTATATTTTCGCGCTTGTCCTTTTTCTTTCCGGCGTGGGCTATCTCATGTATGCCGGGTTCACGGAGAACAGCATATATTTTCTGAACGTTTCAGAAGCATTGGCTGCGCCGCAGGAAAAATTGACGGCAGTGCGCCTTTTCGGCACCGTGGCCGAACGCGATCTCGCCGCGCTGGACGGTTCGCTTGGCGTGCGTTTCAGGCTGGAAGACAAGGATAACAAAGCCCAGACCATTGTTGTACGGTATAGGGGCGCGGTGCCCGATACCTTCAAGCCCGGCGCGGAAGTGATTGTTGAGGGGGCCATGGAGACCGGCGGCGCGTTCAACGCCAAAACGCTCATGACCAAATGCCCTTCAAAATACCAGAAGGAGAACCGCGGCTGACGCGCATGTCCGCCGCTGATGCTACGGGGACAGTGGTAACGCTGCCCCCGCTTTTTTGCCTGGACAGTTTTTTAGTGTGAAGGATTTCGCATGTATTTTATCGCATACGGGTTGTTGCTGACAGCCATGCTTTGCGCCCTGGGCAGCGGCGGTCTTGCGCTGTTGCAGCTCTGGCAAGGCCGTTCCGAACTTCTTGGCTTCGTTGAAAAAGTCCAATTCGTGATGGCCGCAGCTCTGCTGGCCGCATCCGCCTTGCTGCTGCACGCCTTGTACTGGCACGATTTTTCGCTGCAATACGTGGCAAGCTATACGGATCGCATCCTCCCCGTGTTTTACCGGCTGACGGCCTTTTGGGCCGGACAGGCCGGTTCGCTCCTGTTCTGGGCCTTGTCGGTCGGTCTGGCCGGGGCGGCCTTCGTGCTCACGCCCGGCTACCGCGTGCTGCATCCTGCCACGCGCTTGTGGTTCGTGCTTTTCTTCTCCGGCATCATGGCCTTTTTCGGCCTGTTGCTCACCAGTTGGAGCAATCCTTTTCTCATGCACTTTCCTGTGCCGCCGGACGGTAACGGTCTCAACCCGCTGCTCCAGAATCCGGGCATGATTTTCCACCCGCCGTTGCTATTTCTGGGGTACGGCGGCTTTGTCGTTCCCGGTTGTCTGGCGTTGGCCCAACACCTTTCCGGCAGGCGCGATGAAGAAGGCAGTTGGATACGCATTGCCCGCCCTTTTACGCTTCTGGCCTGGCTTTTTTTGACCGCCGGCATCGTGCTTGGCGCGTGGTGGGCGTATATGGAACTCGGATGGGGCGGCTATTGGGCCTGGGATCCCGTGGAGAACGCCTCGCTCATCCCCTGGCTGGTAGGGACTGCGGCCATGCACACCGCAATTCTGGAGGAGCGGCGCGGCAAGCTGGCGCGGGTGAACGTGGCGCTTATATCGCTGACTACGGTATCCGCCTTTTTTGCCACCTATCTGGTGCGCAGCGGGGTTATTGATTCCGTGCACGCCTTTGGCGACGGCGGGGTAGGCATGCCTTTGCTTGTGTTTATTCTGACTTCGGCAGTGCTGTGTATCTGGGTGGCGTGCCTGGGGCAGCCCTCCACAAGGGGATTGTCCGGCATGGACAGCCGCGAGGGCTTTCTGGTGCTTGCGATTTGGGTGCTGCTGACGCTGTCCACCATCATCTGGATTGCCACCCTTTGGCCCTTGATCAGCAAACTTTGGGGGCCGCAGGCCCAGGGGCTGGGGCCGGACTTCTATAACCGTGTCTGCCTGCCGTTGTTCGCCATGATGACGGCCATATTGAGCATGTGCCCCTGGGTGCGCTGGGATGGCGGTCTGCGTGACAAGATGAAAGCGTGTGCGGTTGCCGGATGCGCCATCGTCGCGGGCATAGCGCTCTGGTCTGCCGGTTACCGCCAGTCTACAGCCTTTATCAGCGCCACTGCGGGTTTTGCCTGCCTCGCCAGCATCGGACTGCTGATGGCCGGGCGTCCAACGCGCGACAGCCTGGCCGCGTACGGCGTCCATTTGGGTGTGGCGATCATGGTGCTGGGCGTGGCTTTTTCCGGACCGTACAAGCAGGAAGCCGATCTTGTGCTTGGAGTGAATGAAACTGGCCGCATAGGCGCATACGAAGTGCGGCTGACCAAAATCGCGGATGGAGAGGCGCCGGGCTACCATTTTTTGGAGGCCCGACTTGATGTGCTCAAGGAAGGCAAACACGTGGGAGAAATGGTTCCCGAGCGCCGCATATATGAAAAATTCGGCCGCCAGCAGTTCGCGGAAGCCGACACCATCTTTTCTCTGGGCAACGAAGTGTATGCCTCCCTGCTGGGACTGGAGCCGGCCAAGCCGGGACAGGAGCCGCGCGTGACCGTAAAAATCAGTGTGCATCCTCTGGTGAACTGGCTGTGGATCGGCGGCACGTTTATGTGCCTGTTTCCTTTTATCGCGTTACGCCGACGCAAAGGGTAAGGGAACGTGTTTTGGCCTCGGCTCTGCTCGAATTGCGCGGCATAGCAAAATTTTACGGTCACAGATGTGTCTTCAGGGCTGTGGATCTTGTTGTCGCGCGGGGCACGGTACAGTTGCTGACAGGAGCGAACGGCGCGGGCAAATCCACGCTTATGCGCCTCATGGCGGGCCTGCAGCGCCCCAACGCGGGAAGCTGTGCATGCCATGCGGCAGAGGGGCGGGTGGCCTATCTGGGGCATGCGACCTTTCTTTATCCCGGATTGACGGCATTGGAAAACCTGGCTTTCTGGAAAAAAGCGCAGGGTTCGCGTTTGACGGAAGCGGACCTGATGGCGCTGCTGGAACGGGTGGGGCTGGAGCGCCACGCGCATGAACGCGCGGGGATTTTCTCACGCGGCATGGCGCAACGCTTGAATTTGGCGCGGGCGCTCCTGGTTGCGCCGGAACTGCTGCTGCTGGACGAGCCGGGAACGGGGCTGGACAGCCGTGCCGCGGTGATGCTGCGCGAGGAAATAGTCCAGGCCAGACAGCGTGGCGCCGGCATTGTGTGGATAAGTCATGATGTGGCGGCGGATGCTCCGTTCGCGGACAAGGTGCTGACCCTGGAGCAGGGCAGGCTGCACGAAGGCGGCCAGGGAGCGGCAACGCCATGATGCGCGCCGTGTTGGCCATTGCGCGCAAAGATTTGACGCTGACCCTGGCGCGAGGCGGCGGGTTGGTGCAGGCGTTGCTGTTGGGGCTTCTGCTGCTGTTCATGTTCAGCCTGTCGCAGGAAGTGGGCGAGCGCATGAGCCCTCAGGGAGCGGCAGCCATTTTTTGGCTGGCCTCGGCTTTTTGCCAGGTGCTGATATTCAATGCCTTGTACGGGCTGGAGGAAGTGCATGGGGCGCGGCAAGGGCTGGCGTTGCTGCCCTGCCCGGTGCAGGCGGTATGGATAGGCAAGGCGTTGGCCGGATTGGCGCTTCTGTTGCTGGCGCAGACGCTCTTCGTGCCCGCAACCGTGATTTTCCTTGGGCAGGATATGTCCGGGGAATGGTGGTGGGCGCTTGCCGTGTTGTTGCTGGCAGATCTCGGTATGGCGCTGCTTGGTTCGCTGTTGGGCGCACTTTCCCAAGGGCAGGCGGCCAAGGAATCCATCCTGAGCATTGTGCTTTTTCCTTTGCTTGCGCCCTTGCTGCTGGCCGGCATCCGTGTCGGGGCCGGGCTTTTCGCGGGCCGGACAGCGGAGGGCGTGACGCAATGGATTGGCGTTGCTGCGGCTTTTGACGCGTTGTTCGCGGCAGCCGGGCTGGTGCTTTTTGCCTATATCTATCCTGGAGAAGAATGATGCGGGGGTCGTGGACGATGGTATGCGCGTTGCTGGCGGCGCTGGCGCTCGGGGTCTGCCAGTGGCTGGTATATGTCTATGCGCCTGTTGAACGCAGCATGGGGCTTGTGCAAAAGATCTTTTACCTCCATCTGCCCCTGGCGTGGTGGGGACTGGCGAGTTTTTTTGTGGTCTTTGCAGCATCCATAGCGTACCTGCGCAGCCGCCGCCCATGGTGGGATCAATTGGCCCGCGCCGGAGCCGAGGTAGGCCTCCTGCTGGCGATACTGGCGCTCGTTTCGGGCGCCGTCTGGGCGCGACATTCCTGGGGCGTGTGGTGGACGTGGGATCCGCGCCTGACAACAACCTTGGTCATGTGTTTCGTCTATGCGGGATATTTGGCCCTGCGCGGGCTTGAACTGCCGGAACAGCGCAAGGGCACGATCTGCGCTGTGGTGGGCATCGTGGCTTTTCTTGATGTGCCGCTGGTCTTTGTTTCGGCCAGGCTGTGGCGTTCCATCCATCCGGCGGTTTTCGCCGCGGAGGGGGGCGGGCTTGAACCTGAAATGCGCTTGACGGCATTGGTCTGCGTGGCGTCCTTCGGCCTGCTGTGGCTGGCGTTGACCGCCCTGCGCGCCCGGCAGCTTGCCGTTGCGGCGCACATCGCGCATCTGCTGATGTCGCGGCATGAACAGGATGCGTAACTTCTCACCCATGCGCGTGCAATGGAGAGTAATATGACGGATATGCAATGGCTGCTTTGCGCCAGTGTGGCGGTATGGTTGGGCATCGGGGGCTATGCGGCCTTTCTGGCCTCCGCCCAGAACAAACTTGAGCAGCGCATGCGTCTGCTGGAGGATCTGCGCGATGCATGAATATGTTCCCGTACGCGGAATGCAGCGTATCGTATTGCTGTTTTTGGCCTTCGCCCTTGCGGGAATGACGTTTGCGTCGCTTTGGCAGCGTTTTATGCGGCCGGATTTGCTTGTTCCTTCCAATACCCGGCAGATGAGCGCCGGCCAGGACATGGCGCCTGCAGGCACTATGAATGAAATCAGCCAGTTGATGCAAAAAATACAGCAAGATCCCGGAGATGTGGCGGCGATGCTTCACCTTGCCGAGCATTTTGTGGAGGATAAAAACTGGACGGCTGCGGAAAATTTTTTGCGCAAAGCGGTTGTAGCCGCGCCGGGCAATCCGCAGCCTTTGTATCTTCTGGGGGTGGTGCTGCATAATCAG
>JAIRVN010000219.1 GCA_031253875.1 Deltaproteobacteria bacterium
TATCCTTGTTTTGCGCGTAAGCGGCCTTGTATTTGTTCATATCCTTGCGGCCCTTGTGCAGCAGGCCCTTTGTGTCGAACATGAAGATGGCGCTGCGATCAACGCCGAGCGCCACATAGAAGTTGGCGCAGGCAATGGCTGACGCTCCGGCGCCGGAAACGACCACCTTGCAGTTTTTGATCTTGCGGTTGGTGATGTCGCAGGCGTTGAGCAGCCCCGCGCCGGAAATGACTGCGGTGCCGTGTTGGTCGTCATGAAAGACGGGAATGCCCATTTCTTTTTTGAGAGTTTCTTCGATATGAAAGCATTCCGGGGCTTTGATGTCTTCAAGGTTGACGCCGCCAAAGGTGGGCTCCAGCGCTTTGACGATAGTGATGAGCAGATCAGGATCGTTCACGTCCAGGTTGATGTCATAGCAGTCAATATCCGCAAACATTTTGAAGAGTATGCCTTTACCCTCCATAACAGGCTTGCCGGCTTTGGGGCCTATGTTGCCGAGCCCGAGCACCGCCGTGCCGTTGGAGACGACAGCGACCAGGTTGGCGCGGCCGGTATACGTATCCACCAGCTCGGGTTTGGCATGGATGGCCTTACAGGCTTCCGCGACTCCGGGGGAATACGCCAAGGAAAGGTCATTTTGGGTAGCACAGGGTTTGAAGGGCAATACTTCCACTTTGCCGCGTCTGGGATAAGCATGATAGTCTAAGGCTTCTTCTTTGGTATACAAGGCCATATACATGCTCCTTTGTTACAGGTTCGCATCCAGTATTATGCGTCCTGCCGGGAAAACGCAAGCCCCTGCGGAGCCCGTCTTCTGGCGCAAGCATTGTTTGGCTTTGGCATGACGTCCTCGCGCGAGCATAAACTTTTTGCTTGACTCCATAGCAGGGCGATATACTATACAAAGTTATGACGTATGGCTGAACATGCACTATTCCTGTGGGAGTGGGAATGCAGAAGATATCCTTGGATCAGGCCAGCGCAGGCATGGTTCTTGCCATTGATGTGATGACTCCCGACGGCAGAGTACTCGCCTCCGAGGGAACGCCGCTCGATGACGCGATGCTGCGCCGCCTTGCTCTTGCTGGAGTGAAGAAACTGGTCGTGCAGGGCAAGCCTGTGCCTGGAGCCGATATGGGCTACAATGCGCTTGTACGGGCGCAAAGACTCGATCATCTTTTCCGGGCTCATCAGGCAGACAGGTTCATGATGACTTTGAAAAGCATGTTGTCCAAACACTTCACTGAACGCTTCTGAACAGCATATTGATGCCGCGCGCGGCATGCAGGCCGGGCGTTTCATTGAACTGCCGCAGGGAATCTGCATGTCCGATTTGCAAACAAGCTTTCGTAATCAGCGGCTTCTCCTGAAAAATCTGCCCACACTCCCTGCGGTTTTGCAGGAAGCCAGACGCATTGCGGACACCCAGAAAACTACCGTCTCCCAGCTTGCCGCAATCATTGGACGCGATCAGAGTCTGGCCGGCAAAGTGCTCAAATTAGTGAATTCGCCAACCTACGGTTTTCCCGGGCGCATCGCCTCCATTCAGAACGCCTTGGTTCTGCTCGGTTTCAATGTGATCAAAAGCCTGATCATTTCCACCGTGGTTTTTGAGAGTATGCCCGCAGGCATGACGGAACTATGGCGCCACAGCGTAGGCTGTGCTGCCGCCTGCCGCGAACTGGGCTGCCTGTTGAAAATGGAAAATAGCGAGGAATTTTACATTGCCGGTTTGTTGCACGATGTCGGCAAAGTAGTTATCGCAGCACAACTGCCTGAAGCTCACAAGGAAATCTGCCGCCTTGTGCGCGAAGAAAACGTTACGCGCCTTGTGGCGGAAGAACGCGTCCTCGGCATAACACATCCGCGCGTCGGCTCTTGGCTCGCCGAACACTGGAACCTGCCCGCAAACCTGTGCGCTGCTCTGGCCTTTCACCATCACCCCGCAAGCGCCCGCGACCACATGAGCATCGCTTCCGGAGTACACATCGGAAATTTTTTGGCCAGTCTGTTCGAATTCGGCAACGGCGGAGACGACAAGGTGCCGCTGCTCGATCCGCGCGCGTTCAAACTTTTGGGACTGAACCATCAAAAACTGAGTATGCTTACGGACATCCTGGGGGAAAAATTCGAGCAGGAAGGATAGACCTTTCCCGGCGTGTAGGATATGTTGCGACAGTACGCATACTTTGTCCTTAAGCCGGAAAACGATGCAAAAACTCTCTGACATAGTCGGTCATCCTCTTCGCATCTTTCTGCTCACGCAGGATGCAGAACTCGCTGCCTCTTTCCAGGGCCTGTGGCCCACAGACCAGTTGACCTGGACTGTGTTTTCCGACGGACAGTCCGCGCTGGAACAGGTATTTGTCGAGCCGCCCGACTTGGTCATCGCCGAGCGTTTTCTGCCAGGGATTGGTGGCGTTGAGCTGTTGCGCAATCTCAAGGAAGAGAACGTCTACCGGCAGATATGCGCCATTCTCGTCCTCAGGGATCAGGATGTCCCGGGCTTGACGAGTACCGACCTGGCTACGGATGCGCTTATTATCGTGCCCACATCGGACGACAGATTGCGCCTGCGTACGGAGCTTGGCCTAAAACGCATCACCACGACTCTGGACGTCAATCCCCTAACGCGCCTGCCGGGCAACTCCTCCATCATCAACACCACTCAGCGCCTCCTCTCAAACGGCGCGGACTTTGCGCTGGCTTATGTGGACATGGACAACTTCAAGCCATATAATGACAAATATGGATTTTCCAGGGGCGATGAAATGCTGCTCATGACGGCGCGGCTCATCGTCAACACCGTCAGCGCGCAACAATGCCAACCCTCTTTTGTGGGACATGTCGGTGGCGACGACTTTGTGTTTATTTTGCCGATCGGAGTCATAGAACACGCCTGCGAACGCCTCGTCAGCGATTTTGACGCTATCGCGCCCAGTTTTTATGATCCCGCGGACAGAAAACGTAAATCCATTCTGTCCTGTGACCGCCAGGGACACGAGCTGGCCTTTCCCATTATAAGCATCTCCATCTCTATTGTGCAGAACATTGAAGCAAGATACACGCATTACGCCCAGCTTTCCCATGTGGCGGGGCAACTCAAGAGAATCGCCAAGGCAACCGTGGGAAGCAATTATGTCATCGACAGGCGGCATCAGTAACAACCCGATCAGCGCCAATATTCAAGCCTTTCTCAGCTATTGCGAGACCCGTCAGGAGCAGGCAAGCTCCACCTGCAATGCGTATGCCGCAGATCTCGCTCAGTTCCAGCAGTATCTGGAGAGCCAGGGGCTAAGCCCGGAAAAACCGGAACTCATTGTCCGCCGCCATATTCAGCAGTTCCTCGCCAGCCTCTTCAAATCCGGCATGGCAAAAAGCTCCATGTCCCGTAAACTCGCGGCAGTACGCGCTTTTTTCAAATACCTGCTTCGTATGCAGCGTCTCCAACATAATCCCTGCCTTGGAGTGCGCAACCCGAAACAGGAAAAACGCCATCCCCACATATTAAACGTGGATCAAACCTTTGCCCTGTTGGATGCGCCGCCCAACGCATCACGGGTGAAAAGCCCCAGAGGCCGCGCCCTGGCCGCGCGTGACACCGCCCTTGCGGAACTGCTCTATGGTTCGGGCCTGCGCATTGCCGAAGCTTTGGACCTGGATCTGACGGATTTGGATCTGCGCTCAGGAGTCCTGCGGGTACTGGGGAAAGGCGCAAAAGAACGTCTCGCGCTGCTGAGCGATCAATCACGGGCGCGCCTCATACACTGGCTCGAAGCGCGCGCCGTGCTCGCCCCATCCGAAGAGCCCGCCCTGTTCGTGGGTGCGCGAGGCAAGCGTCTGGACAGACGCCAAGCCGCGCGCATCATCAAGGAGTTATGCGTCAATGCCGCATTGCCCGTATCCATCTCGCCGCACGCCCTGCGTCACGGCTTTGCCACGCATCTGCTTGAAGCCGGGGCTGATTTACGCGCTGTCCAGGAACTTCTGGGACACGCCCGACTCAGCACCACTCAGCGGTACACGCAGCTCACCCTGAGCGGCCTCATGAAAGTGTATGACAAGGCCCATCCCCGCGCACGCGAAAAAGAGTAACAACGCACCGTCCCTGTTCCGGAAAAATCGCTGTGTTCCTCTTGGCAGCAGCAACCATTTGTGCTAGTGACATTGAGCTAGGTACAGCGTTTTAGCCAACTTTTTGCCGTCAAACTCTTATGCGGAGGAGCCCATCATGTCTTTGACCGTTATTGGCCACATGAATCCTGATACCGACAGCATTGTTTCCGCCATCGCCGTTGCCGACCTGCTCAGCAAGCGCGGCATGGCCGCCCAGCCCGCCGCGCAGGGCAAACCGACCCCTGAGACCGAATTCGTCCTGAAAAAATTCGGACTGAGCGCCCCCGCCGTGACCGACGATGTGGCCGGCAAAAAACTCTGGCTGGTGGATTATTCCGATATCGCCCAGGCGCCCAAGGGTCTGGCTGAAGCCGAAATTCTCGGCATCGTGGATCACCACAAGCTCGGCGACGTGACTACCCCCAATCCTCTGGAAGTCTGGACTTGGCCGGTGGGCTGCACCGGCAGCGTCATCAAGGCCATGTATGATTTCTACGGCGTTGAAATGCCCAAGGGCATCGCGGGTGGCCTGCTCTGCGCCATCCTGTCCGACACCGTCATGTTCAAGTCCCCCACCTGCACCGATCTCGACAAAAAGGCTGTCGACGCACTGGCCAAGATTGCGGGCGTATCCGACGTGATGGCTCTGGGTATGGAAATGTTCAAAGTGAAGTCGGCGGTGGAAGGCGCTTCCATGAAGGATCTGGTCTTCCGTGACTATAAGGACTTCGACATGGGCGGCAAGAAAGTCGGCATCGGCCAGCTTGAAGTGGTTGATCTGTCTATTCTGAATCCCGTGAAAGACGGCCTCTATGCCGAAATCACCAAAGTGAAAAGCGAAGGCCGCCACAGTGTGTTCCTGCTGCTCACCGACATCATGAAGGAAGGCTCGGAAATGCTGATCGTTTCCGACGATCCTGCTGTGGTGGAAAAGGCTTTTGGCGTGAAGGCCGAAGGCCGGAGCGTGTGGCTGGATGGCGTCATGAGCCGCAAAAAGCAAGTGGTGCCCAACTTTGAGAAGGCTTTCAAATAAGTTTATTTGTGCCCCGGCAGCATCTTTTTGATTAAAACGGACAATCCGCCGACAATCGGACAAGGCTCCCGCTCGAAAAAGGCGGGGGCCTTTTTTGGGGTTTATTTCCACCTTCGCCGCAACACTTCCCCTATCAACCGCACACGCTCCCTGAATTCGCATGTATGGGTGAACTGCGATGGTTTACAGCCGCCGTACGGCACAAAATCGCATCCGCCACAACACATACAGAATGCCGATCTGCCCGATGGCAAGCGTGATGTCGCGTTCCTGCGCGGCATATAGGCATACCAGCACGCCGCCGCACAGCAACGCGGCGCGCGCCGGCAGGCCCCTGCCGCAAAACAGGGCGACCGCTTGCAGCGCAACGCCGCCCGCAAACGACCATGGAAGCCAAAAAAGTGCGACATCAGGCAACATGGCCGCAGTATGCCGCAGTGTGCTGAAAAAATACAGCGCCGTGACCATTGGCAAATGCCTGGGGGATGCGTATCGTATGCGGCAATTGGCCGTTGCGCCCCTTTTTCCGCCAGGAGCACGCATGAGCACCTTGATACCCCGCCAGATTGTGGCGGAACTCGACAAATATATCGTGGGCCAGGAACAGGCCAAACGCATGGTCGCCGTGGCCGTGCGCAACCGCTGGCGCAGACGCCGGCTTGCGCCCGATCTGCGGGACGAGGTGGCTCCGAAAAATATTCTCATGATCGGTCCCACGGGCGTCGGCAAAACGGAAATTGCCCGCCGCCTTGCACGTCTCTGCGCGGCCCCCTTCATCAAGGTGGAAGCCACAAAATACACGGAGATCGGATATGTGGGGCGCGACGTGGAATCCATGGTTCGCGACCTCATGGAAATCGGCGTCAACCTCGTGCGCGAGGAAGAAAACGCCCGCGTTAGCCAGGTCGCGGAAAAAGCCGCGGACGACCGCCTGATCGATCTGCTCCTGCCCGCCGTGCCTGGCATGGAATCGCGCGAATCTACACGGGAAAAATTGCGCAATTTGTGGCATCTCGGCCATCTGGACGATCGCGAGGTGGAGTTCGACGTGCAGGAACAACGTGTACAGAGCATCGATCTGTTCGCCATGCCGGGTATGGAGCAGATCGGCCAGCAGGTGCGCGACATGTTCAGCAAGGCCATGCCCGCCAAAACGCGCCGCCGCAGGATAAAAACCCGCGAGGCCTGGAACATCCTGCTCCAGGAGGAAACCGCCAGGCTGGTCGACCAGGATGCGTTGATTGACATCGCCCGCGAACGCGTCGAACAAAGCGGCATTATCTTCATTGACGAAATCGACAAGGTGGCCAGCGCTGCGGAACACCGTACTTCCGACATCTCGCGCGAAGGCGTGCAGCGCGACTTGCTGCCCATCGTGGAAGGCAGCAGCGTGAACACCAAATACGGCATGGTACGTACGGATCATATTCTGTTCATCGCCGCCGGCGCCTTTCACGCCAGTAAACCGTCCGACCTGCTTCCGGAACTGCAGGGACGTTTCCCCTTGCGTACCGAACTCCAGGCCCTAGGCAGGCAGGAATTTCTGCGTATCCTGACAGAGCCCGACAATGCGCTGAGTAAACAATACAGCGCTCTGCTCGCTACGGAAGACGTGCGCGTGGAATTCACCCTCGACGGATTGGAGGAAATCGCCGCGTTTGCCGAGGAAACCAACAACAATACGGAAAATATCGGTGCGCGGCGTCTTTTTACGGTCATGGAAAAAATACTGGCCGACATTTCGTTTGACGCGCCGGAAAAAGCGGGTACCGCACTATGTGTGGATCGCGCCTATGTGGCGGAACATATCGCAGATCTGCGGCAGGACAAGGATTTGAGCCGTTACGTGCTGTAACGGCAAGCGTGGCGCAGGCAAAAAAAAGCAGCCCTCCGGCATATCAGCGAAATATGCCGGGGGGCGCTCGTATTTACGTCTGGCAGCAGCCGCTATTTATCGCCGGGACGGATGACCATATCGATCAGCAGAGGCTTCAGGAAGGCCCACTTGATGTCATGGATTTCATACTCTTCCATCATATCGCGGATGGCGTCCCAGCAGTTGTGGCAGGGCGTGACTATCAGTTGGGCGCCTGTGGCCCGGATCTGGTTCAACTTCGGCACCAGCCCGATATTGCGCTGCTTGCGGAATCTGCCGATGCCGTTCAGACCGCCGCCGCCGCCGCAGCAGTAGTTGAAGTCTCTATTGTCCTCCATTTCATGGAAATAGCCATCCTCGGCAATATAGCTCATAATTTCACGCGTATATTTGGCAAGGCCGCAGTTGCGCACGTAATTGCAGGCATCCTGCAACGTGCAGCGAACCTTGATTTTCTTTTTCGGGTCGATTTTCAGTTTGCCGGTGCGCAAAGCTTCAGCCACCCACTGCACATAGTGCAGATAGGGGACGGGAGTCTTTCCGTCTTCCAGACCGATCCAATAAGGGCCTTCTATACCCGTGGCGCGGTGGGCGTGGCCGCATTCCGTGGCGACCGCACGCTTGGGACGCAGACGGTACATAGCGCCATACAGGCGTTCGAGGTTTCTCCTGGAGCCTTCCCAGTCCCCGGCGAACATGGTCAGCGAGGTATTTTCCCAACCTTCCGAAGGCACGGTCCAATTTTCGCCCGCCAAGTGGAACAAAATGGCGGCCTCGGCGATATCTTCGGGATAGTGCTTCACTTCGCGGGCATTCAGAACATACATGATGTCCGCATCTTCCTTGTCCACCGGGATCTCAAGGCCCGGCCACTCCTCCTGTTGCTCCTCGGCCATCCATTCGCAGGTTTCCACCCAGTCTTCTGTGGTCACGTCCATCTGCGCGCCGTACACGCGGTGCATGCCCGAACCGATTTTCAGCTCCCAGGGCACAAAGCCCGCGTCGAACAAAATGCCGCGCAGATAACTGAACATAACCCCGGTATCAATGCCGTGCGGGCAGAACAGGGCGCAACGGTTGCAGCAGGTGCAGTACGCCCAGGCGACTTCCATGGCATGTATCATGAACTTGGCGTCCACATCGCCCTTTCTTTTAATCAGCTCGCCGAGCGTGGACTGAATCTTATAGGCAGGCACCTGCTTGGGGTCGTTGTCGTGGGCTTGGTACACGAAGCAGCTATCCGCGCACATGCCGCAACGAGCGCAGATTTCCAGCCAGGTGCGGGTGCGCGACTTGCAGGTTCGTTCAAGATATGCCTGTATTTTTTGAGGATTTACAGGAAGAGTCTCCATTTCCGCGTAATATTTGGCGCCGCCTTTGTCATTCAGAAGGGCCATGATCCCTTCTTTGCTTTCAATCGGCTGATCGTTGCAGAGTGATTGCTGTGTCATTGCAGTGCTCCTGATAAGAATTTACCACGGAAAGGCAGCGCCCCGTTCCCTGCCGCCGCGCTTGATGGCAAAATCCATTCCGATCTGGGCGCGTGAGCAGAAAAAGAGCACGATGTGCGAAAACTTCGTAAAGGGCGCCGAGATCAGCAGTATCTCACCGCTCAACACATGCAGCAGCAGCCAGGTGTCATAACCGGAAACATAAAATCTCGCGAATGCGCCGCTCGTAAAGACGAAAAGCGTGATCAGCAAGAGATACCAGTCCTGTCCCGTGGTCATGATACGCACATGGGCAAGCATCAGCCGGCGGCAGATATAAATAAGCAGTCCCAGAATCGCCCAGAAGGTCAGTAAATCCGCAAGCAGCAT
>JAIRVN010000251.1 GCA_031253875.1 Deltaproteobacteria bacterium
TGCCGGTTGTCGTGCCGATTACCACTGGCGGTAATTTTGCCCGTGCAGCGGGGTTTGCCGTACCCCTTGAAGGCGCAGACACTCGCACAACTGGCATTGTGCGCTGTGATCAGCCTCGCGCCCTGGATTTGAAAGCAAAAAACGGGAAATGCCTGGAACGCGCGCCATCTGCTGTTATGGATGAGGTTCTCGCCAGACTTTCGCCTATTTTTCTGTAGCACGACGCTTGTCTCGCCGCGTTGGTCGAAAATTTTTCAGGGGCGCCCCCCTGTATTTTCGAGAAGCTTGAAGATTCACCGTGTTTGCGCGGTGAGACGTGCCGCAACGCGCTCCTCATCCTGCATCAGTGCCTGTAAGGCAGCAGCGATGCCGTCCACGCACAGGCCGATCTGTACGCGCAGTTCCTGTTGCGCGCCATGCTCAACGAAGGAGTCCGGAATGCCCAGGCGGCGTATCCTCTGCCCTTTCAGCGCCCCCTGATCGGCCCATAATTCCAGTACGGAGGAGGAAAAACCGCCGGCGCGGACGCCTTCTTCCATCAGCAGAATGGTATCGTAACGCGCGGCAAGCTCCAGCAATTCTTCCTCGGGCAGCGGTTTGGCCCAGATGGGGTCAAAGACCGCGCACATCGCCCCCGTCTCTTCATGAAGACGCTGTACGGCTTCCAGCGCGGGATGCACGCGGCTGCCGAGAGTGATAACCAGCGCATCCTTGCCCTCTGCGAGCATCTCCCCCCGGCCTGTGGGCAGAATGGCAAGCCGGGGATTCATGGGCGCGCCATAGCCGGCGCCGCGCGGATAACGCAGCGCGACAGGGCCGGAACAGTTCAGGGCTGTCGCCAGGGCATGGCGCAGCATGTCCTCGTCGCGCGGGGCCAAAAGCTTCATATGCGGAATATGACGCAGATAGGCAATATCGAAGACGCCGTGATGGGTGGGGCCGTCTTCGCCCACCAGCCCCGCTCGGTCAAGGCAGAACACAACGGGAAGCTGCTGGAGACACACGTCATGCACAATCTGATCATAGCCACGCTGCAAAAATGTGGAATAGACGGCCACAACGGGTTTGAATCCTTCCTTGGCAAGCCCGGCGGCAAAGGTGACGGCGTGTTGCTCACAGATGCCCACATCCACGAAACGTTCAGGAAAACACTCCTGGAAACGGCTTGTGCCTGTGCCTTCGGGCATGGCCGCCGTAATTGCCACTACGCGCGGATCGTTTTCCGCCAATGCGCACAGCGTGTCGCCAAACACCTCGGTAAAGCCGGGCAGAGTATGTCCCTTGGCGCGCGCCCGCCCGGTTTCCGGTTCAAAACCTCCTATCCCGTGGAAATACGTGGGATTGTTCTCCGCCGGGGGATAGCCTTTGCCTTTGTGCGTCAACACGTGCAGCAGCACGGGCCGATCTTCCACCTGAGCGGCCATGTGCAGATGACGTGTCAGTTCCTTGAGGTCATGGCCCTGCACCGGGCCGAGATAGTGGAAACGAAAGGCTTCAAAGAGCATGCCGGGTGTGAAAAAACTTTTAAAACTCTGTTCGCTGCGCTGGGCAAGATTGACAAGATCGCCGCCGATACGCGGAATGGAGCGCAAAAGGCGCAACACATCCTTCTTTGTCTGGCGCACCCAGGCCCGCGTAAGCGTACGGCTTAAAAAGAGCGACAGCGAACCCACATTGGGCGAAATGGACATTTCGTTGTCGTTGAGCACCACAATGAGCCGTCGCTGCATGTCTCCGGCCAGGTTCAGCCCTTCAAGGGCCTGACCGCCGGTCAGAGAGCCGTCGCCGATGACAGCCAGCACGTGGTGCGTCTGTCCATGCAGGTCACGGGCCATGGCCATGCCGAGGGCCGCGGACAATGAGGTGGACGAATGCCCCACGCCAAAGTGGTCATACGGGCTTTCGCAGGGTTTGGGAAAACCGGAAAGTCCGCCCAGTTTGCGTAGGGTAGCAAAGCGGTCGGCCCGGCCCGTGAGCAGCTTCCAGGCATAGCACTGGTGGCCTACGTCCCAAATGACCTTGTCCTGATCGGGATTGAAGACCGCACACAGGGCCAGGGTAAGTTCCACCACGCCCAGCGAAGGCGCGAGATGCCCACCGTTGCGCGAAACCGTCTCGATGATGCGCTCCCTCAGTTCCTCGGCCAGACAGAGCAGTTCTCCCGCATCAAGCTGTGCCACGTCATGGGGCTTATGTATGCGCGCCAGCAGGCTTTCTCGGACGCTCATCATGCAATCCTGCGCACTTGCAGCGATGCCAGATCGCGCAGAAATTCCGCTTCCGGGCCGTTGAATGCGGCAAGGCTGGACTGCGCCAGCCGGACCTGCTCCAAAGCCAGTTCGCGGCTACGTGCAAGACCCAGCAGAGCCGGATAGGTGAGTTTGCCCTGGGCGGCATCCTTGCCGGGGGTTTTGCCAAGTTCTTCCGCCGTGCCCGTGACATCCAGAATATCGTCCATAATCTGGAAGGCCGCGCCAAAGGCTGTGCCATAGCGGGCAAGGGCAGCGGCCCGCTCGGCGTCGACTCCGGCCAACAGGCCGCCGCACAGGCACGAAGCCCTGAGCAGCGCCCCGGTCTTGCGGGCATGGAGGGCGGCGAGTCCCTGGATATCCATCTGGTCCATGCCTGCGTATTCCATGTCCAGCATCTGCCCGCCGACCATGCCGGCAGCTCCGGCGGCGCGGGCCAG
>JAIRVN010000254.1 GCA_031253875.1 Deltaproteobacteria bacterium
AAGAGATACCAGTCCTGTCCCGTGGTCATGATACGCACATGGGCAAGCATCAGCCGGCGGCAGATATAAATAAGCAGTCCCAGAATCGCCCAGAAGGTCAGTAAATCCGCAAGCAGCATGGGCATGGCCGGCAGGGATATGCCGGTGGCGTCTTCCAGGACGACGGTATGCCCGAGTAGAAAAAAGGGAAGCAACACCGCGCCCAGATGAAGCAGGAGAAAAGGAATGGCGTTCGGAACATCCGCCCGCCAGCCGCGCGAAGCAAAGTGAATACACCACTTGAGTATCGAGACCGCAGCCCCTGTCAGGCCGCTGGATACATACCGCGTATAGGCGATGCGATCAAGTTTCTGATCCAAGCCTTTAAAGTATAGCACCACCCGCAGGGCAAGACCCGTAAAAAAGATCCCCAAAGATGCGACCAGCATGGGGCCTGTGAGAAATTCCAACATACGCAACACCCTCGCTATGTTTCCTGCTCACGACACGGAATGTGACGAAGTTTCCGGCTTGTCCGGCAACGCGGGCGCGGTCGGATTCCACACAAGCTTTCGAGTCTCTGCCTGCCCGCGTATTTCTTATATGGGGTAGCGTAGCGGACACGCTGTGTCAAGGGGTTTTGTGTTTTTCAGCCTCTGCCCCATGGCCGCATCACAGTTCCAGTTCAAGTCCTACCGGGCAGTGATCGGAACCATGCACATCTTTTTCAATCCAGGCGTTGCGGATGGCCGGAAGCAATTCCTGAGACGTGAAAAAATAATCTATACGCCACCCGACATTCGTACGGCGCGCTCCCATGCGGTACGACCACCAGGTATAGGCTCCGGCAACATTTCCATGCACATGGCGGAAGGTATCCACATAGCCGGCCGCAGTAAACGCGTCCAACCAGGCGCGCTCTTCCGGCAGGAAGCCGGTAACGGTCTCATTCTGCCTGGGACGGGCAAGATCAATCTCTGTATGCGCGGTGTTGAAGTCTCCGCAAACCACAATAGGCTTTGAGCGGCGTAAGCTCTGGGCATGGCGCAAAAACGCGTCGTAAAAGGCCAGCTTGTAAGGGACACGCTTGTTTTCATCGCCGCCGTTGGGAAAATAGACATTAAAAAAATGGAAAGCAGGATATTCCAGATGCAGCAGCCGACCTTCGCCTTGGAAATCAGGGTCGGGCAGTTCCTCGCGGATGTGCAGGGGGGCAATGCGGCTGAAGACCGCTACGCCCGAATATCCCTTTTTCACCACTGAGGCCGACCAGCCCGCGTGCCATCCTCCGGGGGCGCGAAGCTCCGGCGCCAGTTGTTCCGGCGCGGCTTTGGTTTCCTGCAAGGCCACGACATCGGCAGTGGTGTTGTTGAACCAGCTCCATTCCGGCTTGGCGGAGATGGCGCGCAGACCGTTTACATTCCAGGATGCCATGCGTATTCTCATGATTACCTCGTGACATTGCTCTTCTCAGGCGCCGCGAACTATGGCACAATGCGCGCATGAATGACTCGCCCTACACGCTTGAGGAATGTCCTCTGGATGAAAAATGGGATGCCTTTGTGGAAGCGTCCCCCACGGGCACCCTGTTTTCCCTCGCAAGCTATATGCGCGCGGTGCGCGTGCCCGTCCGCGCCTTCTGGTGCCTGCGCAAGCACGAGCGGCGCGCCGCCGTGGTCGTGAGCGAAAACGCCGACGGCAGTGCTGCCGTGCTGCACGACTTCATCGTCCACAACGGGCTGCTCTTCGCGCTCCCGGCGCCTCAGCAGAACCGTTCCCAAATTATCTCAGAACGCTTTGACATCGCAAGTGACGTCGCTACGGCTCTCGCCGGACGCTATGAACGGGTGGAACTGGCCTTTGCGCCGCAACTATGCGATATCAGGCCTTTTTTGTGGCACAACTGGGGAACTGGCGAAGCCATGTACCGGGCGGACATACGCTACACGGCCTATGTGGATCTCGCGGGTTTCGCCGAGGCCGGAGCGCCGGAAGATATTCCTCTCTTTGCCGATATTTCGTATTCGCGGCGCCAGGAAGTGCGCAAAGCACGCAAGGAAGGCGCGCAGACCACGGAAGAAGCGGATGCTGACGGCCTGACCGCCTTTTACGCGCTCACGCTACGTCGGCAGCATATCGAGCCGGAGCCGGAACGGCTGGAAGAGCTGCGTTTTCTCGCCGCCAGCCTGCTTCAGGCGGGCATGGCCCGCTTGTTTGTCTCCCGCATGCCCGGAGGCGAGCCTGCCTCCATGGCGCTTTTCGGATCGGATGCAAAACGAGCATACTATCTGTTCGGAGCGGGCGATCCGGCTTTGCGCAACACGCCATGCGGGACAGCGGTGCTGTGGGACGCCTTTGCCGCCCTGGCCCGCTCAGGTTGCCGCGAACTGGATATGGAAGGCGTAAACAGCCCCAGGCGCGGTTGGTTCAAGCTCAGTTTCGGCGCGGAACTCCTGCCGTACTATCAGCTTGTGTTGGAAAACCGGCGTTCATGAACGCTTGGATTTGCTGAACCCGTCAAAAAACCATCCGGGGCGGCAAGCCGTCAATACGCTCCCCGGCCGCGCAGGATTGTCGGCAGGGTTTTGGCGAGAATCCAGATATCGAACCAGACCGACCAGTTACTTATATAATACTGATCCAGGCGCACGCGTTCCTCATACGAGGTGTCGCTGCGGCCGGAAACCTGCCAGAAGCCGGTCATGCCGGGCCGCACACGGAGATACTCCTCAAAAACCGGCCCGTATTTTTCGATTTCCTCTGCCACAATGGGCCGGGGTCCGACAAGGCTCATTTCGCCTCGCAACACGTTCCAAAGCTGGGGCAGCTCGTCCAGGCTGAATTTACGCAAGATCGCGCCCACGCGAGTGACGCGCGGGTCATGTTTCAGTTTGTGATTGTGTTCCCATTCCCGGCACAGTTCGCTGTCCCCGGCCAATGCTTCCTGCAGGATGGCGTCGGCGTTTGGCGCCATGGTTCTGAATTTGAAAATCCGGAGACAACTGTTGTTCCGTCCGATGCGTTCCTGAAAAAAGAGAGGGGGGCCGGGACTGTCGAGCATGATGGCCAGGGCGATGATGATCCACAGAGGCAGCACCAGGCAGGCGCTCAGCGCAATGAGGCTCAGGTCGAGAATGCGCTTGAGCCGGAGCAAGTGCCTGTCGTGCAGGTTGTGACGGACAAGCAGGACGGTGCTGTTGCCCAAATCACGCGGCGCCAGCCAGAGGAAAGGATTGTCGGTGATAAATCCCGGCAGGAGCAAGACGTTTCTGAAATGGCGGGCAAGTTCCGCCAGCAGCACGTTCAGGCATTGCACGCCGGACGCTCTGTGGAAGGCAAGGATATCGGGCAGAAGCAGAATAAACGCGTCCGGATGCTGTCGCGTTATGGCCGTAAGCTGCGGATGCAGCCTGCCGTTGACCAGGGTCGCGTCAAACTGCGCCGCAAAGCGCAAGCCGCGCTCCGGATGTTTCTCCAGGCTTGTGCGCAGGTCGTCAATGTTTTCCGCGCCCAACAACACAAGCGGGCTGCTCCACCAGGAACGCCGGCAATAGCGACGGCGCAACAGGCTGCGTGCCGCGGGCACCGTGATCAGGCTGAGCAGCCAGGCGCCGAAGATCCCTATGCGTGAAAACTCTTCGCCGCTTCTGGTGGCGAACATGATAATCATAATCCCCATGAATGTCAGGGTAGTCGCCAGAGATACGGCTTTGAGCTCACGCGGCGGCGGCAGGGCGATGCGTTGGCAACTGCCGAGCGCCTGCCCCAGGAACGGAGCGAGCAGCAACGCCGGGCTCAAGTTCAAATACAGATCCAGCGGCAACGGCGAAGCGGCGTGGCGCAGCAATATCAGCAGCCAATAGCTGCTCAGAATGGCAAGGCAGTCACTGAGCAACAACAGAGCGGTTCTGTTTGGCTGCCATGAGGCGGGGAAACGCAGGACTGGCTGCTTGTGCTTGTCTGCTGCGGGCATGGGGACAAGGTACCAGCGGATCGCAAAAAAGACAAGTCAATACACCACGCTATAGGACATGACTTCCGGTCTGTGGAAATAAAATTCCACACGGCGGTTTTTCGCTTTGGCTTCTGCATCGACGTCGGGTTCCAAAGGGCGGGTGTCCGCATAGGCGACGCCGCGCAGGCGGGTGGCCTTTATTTTGCCTTTCTCAACGAGATAGCGCAGCACAGCCGCCGCGCGGGCGCCGGAAAGTTCCCAGTTGGAAGGATAGGGCGGACGCACCTCATCGCTGTCGGCATGTCCGCGCACCACCAGATACAGATTGTACTCCCGCAGAATGGTAATCACGTCCTGAAGCGCCTTGTCGGCCCCCGGCGAAGAAAGTTCCGCCGTGCCCGGCTTGAACATGATATCCGAGCTGATGCGCAACAGCACGCCCACGTCATCCGAGCTGATGCCGGTGGCGCTTTGCGGCACGGCATCAGCCATCAGCATCTGTTTGAGTTTCTGGGCGATGGCGTAATGGGATTTTTCCACTTCGGAAATCTTGAAATCCCGCGTGTCGATCTTGTCGGTCGCCTGGATAAAGGGATTGTTGGAGACAGGGGAAATCTGACTGGATTCAAAGGAACGATCGCTTGCGAAATACGCGGCCAAGCCCTGTTTTGATTCCGGTGGCGACATGTTCAGAATCCACATCAGCAGAAAAAAGGCCATCATCGCCGTCATGAAGTCGGCGTAGGCAACTTTCCATGAACTTCCCATGACGCTTCCTTGTTGTCTGGTGGCTTCGCACGCCGCGCAACGGCGTCCGGGATCGGCTTATCCGCTCTTCAGCTTTTGCTCCATTTCCCCAAAACCTGGCCGGAAAGGGTAGGGAATGGCGCGTCTGCCGTATTCCACAGCAATCAGGGGCGTACAGCCGCGAATGGCCGCGGCCACGGCCTCTTTGATGGCGTTGTAATAAAAATGTTCTTCGTGGGCGTAGTTCTCCAGCTTGGCGCCCATAGGGCCGAATATGCCGTAACAGAAAAGAATGCCGATAAAGGTGCCGACAAGGGCCGCGCCGATATGGTGCCCGAGCACTTCGGGGGGTTCATTGATCATGCCCATGGTGAGCACAACGCCGAGTACCGCGGCCACAATCCCCATGCCCGGGAGCGAGTCGGCCATGTGAGAAACTCCGTGCGCCGGAATCAGTTCTTCTTCATGCATGGTGGCCATATCCACGGTCATCAGGCTGTCAATGTCCGCGGGGTCGCCGGTGGTAAGGTATACGCGCAGGGTGTCGCCGATAAAATGCACGGTGCGTAGCCTGCCGGATATGTTCGGGTACTTGCTGAAAATGGGGCTGGATTCGGGGCGTTCAATGTCGCCTTCAACACTGATCACACCTTCGCGATGCATCTTGGAAAAAAGCGTGTACAACAGAGCAAGCGTTTCCAGGTATTTTGCCTTGCTGGAACCCGGATCGCCGAAGACGTGTTTGATGCTGCTGACAACCAGACTCCAGGTGTACTTGGTTTGGGAACCGAAAAAGGCCCCCAGGCCGCAGCCGAGAATAATGATATATTCGGCAGGCTGTACCAGAATGGCGAAATTTCCGCCCGCCAGCATATAACCGCTGGCCACGGAGAGAATGACTATTCCAAGGCCTATAAATATATACATAATATTTCTTTATATGTTTTTTGCAGTCGGCGCGTCCTCAAGCAGCTTCAAATTTCATTTGCATTCACTGTATCATCGCACGAAGATGCC
>JAIRVN010000006.1 GCA_031253875.1 Deltaproteobacteria bacterium
GGAGACTGTTTTCTCCGGCATGCTCCGGATCGCCCGGGGTAGGAAGACACTCAAACATAAAGCAGCTTGAATGTTGCAAGGCTCATAATACTTTTTACGAATTATTTTTTCATATAACATAGCCATGTTATACTGAAAACTTGCAGGTTCATATCCCTGCATCTTTAAAGCAGCTTGAAAGTTTGCCGTAATCTTGATAGGAAAAAAACGGCCACAACATAATCTTGACAAAGAAGACGTATATGCATCATGCAACATTGCTTTCAATCAAGGATTTTTCGGACTTCACAGGAATAAACGAATCCACCCTCAGATACTATGACAAGATTGGCCTTCTTTCTCCGTCACACCGCGGGGAAAATCGCTACCGATACTACCTGCCGGTTCAGCTCATTCTGGCAAATTTCATCAGAGTGCTCATCAACTTGCGCGTCCCCTTAGCCGTCATCAAGGAAATGAACACGCAGAGGACGCCGCAGGAGATGCTTGCCTTGCTCGCGCAGCAGGAAAACAAACTGGACAGGCGGCTGCGCGATCTGCAGGCGGCTTATTCGGTCATCCATACCTACCGCGATGCTATACAGACCGGCATGTTTGCCCATGAACACGATATCCGTGTGCAGGAACTGGACGAGGCGCACTGCGTTCTGGGGCCGCCAGCCGATTTCAGCGACGGATCACCGTTCTATAAGCCCTTTATGGACTTCTGCAACGCTGCCCCGGAACTCAATGTCAACCTCAATTACCCTATAGGCGGATACCACGAAAGCATGACGGCGTTTGTGAACGCGCCCGGCCAGCCCGACAGATTCTATTCCCTGGATCCCTACGGCAAGCACAGGCGCAACGCGGGGCGCCACCTTGTCGCCTACCGCAGGGGCTATTATGGAGAATTTGGGGATATTGCCCAAAAAATGCTTTCCTACGCGCAGGCAAATGCCCTCGCTTTCCACGGACCTGTGTTCGTTATCTATCTGCTGGACGAAGTCAGCATCGCAAACCCCAGCCAATATTTGGCGCAGATTGTGGCGGGTGTGGCTAAAAAAAGATAGGAGCGCGGGGATTATGGACACGCGCATGCGCGAACAACGGGCCGCTTGTCAGCCGGAAATATTCAGATCGTCCAACAGAACATGCAGATAGACAATCATATGGCTGACCAGCCGCTGATCCGCATAGGCCACGCACTCGCAACGCAGTTTGTTGCGCGCGCGCACCAGCAGTTCCAGGCGCAGGGCTTTGTCCAGAATTTCCAACGCCAGCACATAGGGGCCGCATTCGCATGCGTGCCGCTTCTGGCAGGCAGTCAGCAGATCTTCGGGCACGGGCAGCCAATACAGGTCTTCCACGCCCGCGGAAAGTTCCATGCTCTCCAGACGTCCGGCAAAGCGTTCCAGCTCGCCGGGCACAAATTCGTCGATGTAATAGCTGCGCATGGCTAACTCCTGTGTTTGCATCGCCGCGGAGGCGGCGCGCCAGGATTGTCGTCAAGCCGAAACATACGCCGCATGAGGTGGATGCGCTCCAGCGGGGCCTCGCCTTCCATACCTCCATTTTTCAAAAAATCCAGCGGATCGTGGTTGAACTTGCGGGCCATGGCTGAGGCCATCGCGCGCAAAGCGTCGCGCGTACTGTCGTCAACCGGGCCGAGACGGCGCAGGGTGCGGTCGAGTTCTTCCTCGACAATCCGCTCGCCGCGCCGGATGAGTTCGACAATGGTCGGCTGCGTGTGCAATTGCTCAAGCCAGCGCATGAAGGCGTCGACTTCCCCGTTCACGATGTGACGAGCCTTGTCGGCCTCGTCGCGGCGACCGGCGAGATTCTCTTCCACCACTTCCTTCAAATCGTCTATGTCGTAAAGATACACGTTGTCCAGGCTGTTCACGTCCGGGGCCACATCGCGCGGCACGGCGATATCTATGAAAAACATGGGGCGTTGTTTGCGCCTTTTCAGCACTTCCTTGATGTCGCGCGCATGGATGATGGCTTCCGGCGCGCCGGTCGAGGTGATGACGATATCCGTTTCCGCCAGGCGGTCGAACAGGCTGCCGAAGGCCACGGCTTCGCCCCTGAATTGGCCCGCCAGGTCAAGTGCGCGCTCATAGGTGCGGTTGGCGACGAGAATGCGTTGGATGCCGGCCTGCAAAAGATGCACGGCCGCCAGTTCAGCCATTTCGCCCGCCCCCACAAGCATGGCGGTGTAGCCGGACATGTTGCCGAAAATGCGCTTGGCCAGTTCCACTGCCGCATAGCTGATGGATACCGCGCTGGAAGCTACGGCGGTTTCGGTGCGCACGCGTTTGGCCACGAAAAAAGCTTTATGCAGCAGACGGTTAAGGATGGGACCGGTTTTTTTGCCATCGGCGGCCTGGCGATAGGCCTCTTTCAACTGGCCGAGGATCTGCGGCTCACCGAGCACCAACGAATCCAGGCTGGAAGCCACGGTGAACACGTGGCGCACGGCAGCCTCATCCTGGTGCTTGTACAGGTACGCGTCCAGTTCGACGGTTTGCCGCCCGCACGCCGCAGCCCAATTTTCCAGCGCGCGCTGCGCGAGCGTGTCGCCCCGGCCCGCCACCAGCACTTCCACGCGATTGCAGGTGGAAAGGATCAGCGATTCCTCAATGCCCTCATCCTGCGGAATGGCCCAGCGTTCCGGGCCGCAATGCCCCGCAAGCGCGTAGCGTTCCCGCACGTCTACAGTCGCGCTGCGGTGATTGAGTCCTATCAGGTGAATATGTCGTTTCATGCGCTATTGAGGAGCATTGAGAGGGACAAAGGCATGGTGTGTCGGCAAAAAGATATTGACCACCACAATGGAGAACACGCACAACGTAAACAGACCAATGGCGAACAGTGCCGGTTTGCGTCCTTGCCAGCCGCGCAGCAGTCGCTGGTGGAAGAGTACGGCAAAGCCCAACCAGGTGAACAGAGAAATGATTTCCTTGGGATCGCCGGAAAAATTTGCGCCCCAGACAATGCCGGACCAGACGAAGCCAGAACCGATGCCGATCGTGTACAGCGGAAAACCGGCCGCCACACACAACGCATTGATTTTATCCAGCATAAACAAGGCGGGAAAATCCCTCTGAAAGCCCACAAGGCGCTCCTTGGCCTTTATTTTGCGGTGCATGTACAGGAAAAGCAGACCCGCGCCCAGGGCCAGCGCGATCATCGCCAGACTGAGAAACAGGGTTCCGATATGCAGGGCGTAAAAATAGCCGGAAAGCTGGGTCGGAAGCACAAGCTGCCGGTGCAGAAAGGGACAGGCGATGGCCGCAAGCAAAAAGGCCGGCGGCGCGGCAAATAGCAAAGGTTCTTCCAAGCGCAGCTTCCACCAGCCAAGTATGCCGCACAGCAGCAGAAACCAGGCAAGAAGCTGCAAATAGGCCCCCAGGCTCAGACCGCCCGGCAAGGCCGCATGGCTCCCCAGCATGAAGGCGAAGGTCTGCAAGGCGAAGCCGCCGACAGCCGCGAAGCAGGCCGCACGGCGCAGCCAAGCCACGCGTCCCACCAGTCCCGCGAAGCCACAGAGGCTTGCCAGCGCATACACGACAAGCACGCCGAGGGCCAGTTGCTCAAACAAGGCCATCTAAAAACTCCGCCATCCAGGGGTGCAGTTCTTCCGGAAGCTCCACCGCAAGCAATTCCGTGCAGCGCGCCGGGTCACCGGCGGCAAGGGCCGCTCCGAGTCCTGACTGCACAAGAGTACGGAAGAGCCTTGTATTGTGCATCGTATCCTTTCCCAAGGCAAGCAACCGGGGACGGATGCGTCCCAGCAAGGCCGCCAACGGCGCTTTATCATGCAGCCAGACTTCCAGTTCTTCCCGCAAATGCCGAGCATACGCCGGACTCGCGCCACCCGTGGAGAGCGCCAGCATCATTTCGCCGACGCGTACCGTGGCGGGCACGATGCAGGCGCCTTCCAGCGGGGCATCCGCGCTGTTGCAAAATATCCCCTGTTTCTCGCAGGCGGCGGCCACCGCCGCATTCACTTCACGGCTGCCGCTGGCGGCAAAGACCAGAGAACAGCCGGCCAGATCGTCCGGCATGAAGCCGCGCGCCTCAAAAACCAGCGCCGGATGCTCGGGCAAAAGCGCCTTCTCCGCAGACTCCGGGTCCAGCGCCACAAGTTCCCGCACTCCGGCTTCCAGCAGCGCGGCTATCTTGCGCCGGCCCACGGCCCCGACGCCCACCACCAGGCACCTGACCCGGCTGAGATCCAGAAAAAGGGGATAATATCGCGGCATCGGCATAGTTATGCTTCAAACGTGTTGACAAAACCGGTCTTTCGGATTTTGGCGGCAGGCTGGCAGCGCAGGCAGGTTTTGCCGTCAATCTGTCTTTTTATTGACAAGTACCTTGGCCGGACGCAGCAAACGGTCTTTCAGCAGGTAGCCCCGCTGCACGACCACGCTCACAAGCCCCTCGTCCAGGTCATTGCGCTTGTCAAAACCAACGGCTTCGTGAAATTCGGGAGTAAAGGCCTCACCGCGTTCACCACAGCTTGCAAGACCATGCGCCTTTACGGCATCCAACAAAAGTTTACGAGTCATTTCGACGCCCTGGACCATTTCTTTGCAGGCTTCATGCAGACTGCCGTATTCGATGGCACGATCAAGACTGTCCAGGCTGGGCAGCAGATCGCCGAGCACACCTTCCGCCGCGAAGCGCACGTATTCTTCCTGTTCGCGTTTGAGGCGTTTTTTCACATTCTCCACTTCGGCAATGGCGCGCAGGCGCACGTCCTCGGCCTCGGCCTGCACCGCACAGGAAGGACAAACGTGCAAACGGCACAGCATATCCAGATTCTCCGGCACGGGGGCATGTTCTTCCTCCGGGGCAGAGGCCGGGGGTTCGGGCAGCAGGTCGCCGAGTTCCGCTGCCAGCTTATATTTGTCATGGGGCTTGTGTGCCATGCCTGAACTCCTTGGGATAGTATGCGATGCGTCCACGATAGCCCTGTATGAGTAAGAACGCCAGCGCAAAGTGTCAAGCGGCGTCGCGCCATGCCGGCTACCACAACTTCCGGCCGCTGTTTTTGCAAAAGATGCGCTTTGCCCTATTTGCTCTCTTCGAAATTTTCGCAAGTCTACTATTGCCGCAAGCCGTACTAAACATGATACGGCGTACAGTCGATTTTTTACTCTGTGAAGCAGTATACTTTTCCAAAGTGCCATTACGCCCTTGACTTGATCTAATAAACAAGTATACTATAAATAGTATGTAACGATTGATAAAAATTTGAGAGCAGCGTTATGCAGCCCGTAGAACAAGCTCATGCTTTTTTACATAAGCTCCTGCAGCATCCTCCCAAATTGCCTTTTGAACCAGCGCTTCTCCCCATGCTTTTTGCGATAACCCGTGAAGATTCAACAGCATCTATACGCGATGTGACCACGCTTATTGGACGCAGCCAGAAACTGTCCGCCCGTGTGCTTGCCCTCGCCAACTCAGCAGCCTATGGCTTGCCGGCCAAGGTTTCTACCTTGCATCAGGCCATCAACGTTCTGGGGATTCGCGAGATACGGCTTCTTGTGCTGCTGGAAGGAATATCCTCTGTCATCAGCGAAACAAAACTTCCAAAATCCTTTGATATTATTATATTATGGGACCACCAATCGCAGGTTGCAGCCATAGCCAAAGCCCTTGCTGCAGAGTTGGGAAGCCCCTCCGGCCTCTGCGGCCCTCTCGCCACGGAGGCAAACCGCCTCAATATGGCTCCGGATGAAGCTTATGTCGTTGGTTTCCTGCACGATATAGGCAAAATCTTTTTTGCCGCCAGCCGGGCCGACATTTGGGAAACAATAGAAAAAACCTGGAAAAAAGGTGAACTGCGTTACTTTGAGGCAGAACACAGTTATTGGGACATCGATCATGCCCTGATCGGCGCAACCGTGCTTCATTATTGGAAACTGCCCTTGTTGCTGACCGAACCCATCAATTGGCACCATGCGCCCGATCTGGCCACTACCTATAAAATGGAAGCACGGCTGCTTGCCGCGGCCAACCACATAGTGCACAGCAATTTTGATGTGGAAAACGGATTGTGCGAGGAGGCTGTTGCTCTCTTGCCGGAAGGGATTGACGCAACCGCACTCGTGATTGCTATGACTCAAAGCCTTGCAAGCGCCAGCGCTGCAAACTTGATGGCGCCTGTAAGATCGTGATGTGAGTGAATTTTACTGTACTATGCGGCCCTTCGTGTTCATTTGTGTTACTGATTCATGTTGAGGCGCCGACATGCATATAGAAGATGGCATAGACAAAGTCTTGCTTGGTCAATACCATGAAGCACTGGCCGTGTTTGCAGAGTGCAAGCCTTTGCCGCAAGCTGAAAAGCTTTATCAGATTACACTTATGCTTGCGGAATCAATGGCGTATGCGACTGAGCTATCAAAGGTAATGCTGTCGACAAAAACTCCAAGTCCAAGCAACCACACCGCAGCAAGCCTGAAAAATCTGCATTCAAAACTCAA
>JAIRVN010000018.1 GCA_031253875.1 Deltaproteobacteria bacterium
CAGTGGCCGAGCTGCGCAAGCTACAGCGACTATGTCCGCAACAACATCTATTATCGCGATCAATTCAGTGTGCTGAATTTCCAAGGGCACCTTGATGGTCTGTGCACGCAGGCGCAGGACAGTGCTCCGTAACATCAGGATCGCCCCCTGATGGGACGATCCTTTGGATGTCCAATCATAAATATATAGCCTCGTTGCGCGTCAGCGAGGCTTTTTGTTGTGATCCCGCTGCATCAACGTTGCAGATGATGACTCAGAATGTTGGCAATATCTTCGATAATCACGGGTTTGGAAAGATAATCGTTCATGCCCGCCGCCATGTATTTTTCCGGATCGCCGAGCATGGCGTGGGCAGTCATGGCCACAATGGGAATATCGCGGGGATATCGCCCGCTTGTGTCGTTCCTGATGAGTACAGTGGTTTCAACGCCACTCATGTGCGGCATCTGGATGTCCATGAAGACAAGATCAAAGACCTCATTCCCCAGGAGTTCAAGCGCTCGCGCGCCGCTGTCCGCGCCAAGGGCCTCATACCCCATCTTTTGCAGGATGAGAACCATGATCTGCATATTGGTAGGTATATCGTCGACAACCAAAATACGACCTTTGGTTTTGGCGGCACTCTGGCTTCGCGGGGGCGCAGCATCCAGCGGAACATGCAGAAAGGACAATGTTTCGTCCGCCGTGTCGTCGGAGGACAGCTTTTCTTCCGATAATGCGCAAGGCAGAACAAGATGCATTTCCGTCCCCTGTCCCGGTTCGCTTACGGCGCAAAGTTCTCCTTCTAAAAGACGGACATAGCTGCGCACCATGGCAAGCTCGAAACTTGTGTTTTCTGACAGCAATTTCGGGTTTTGGGCTCCATCCGAGAAGGAACGGAACAGGGTGCCCAACTGGGCGTCGGATATGCCGAGTCCGGTATCCGCGATTGTGATATACAGGCTGATTGTGTTTGCCTTTCTGGCGGGCAGGCGGGTAACGTTTACAGTAACGCCGCCCACGACGGTGTACTTAACGGCATTGTCAATAAGCTGATTCATAATCAGGCGCAGCAGAGTACGATCTCCCACCAGCCCTTCCGGCAGTTCCGGATCAAACAGGTAGTCGAAAGTAATGCCTTTTGATTCCGCTTTGTCGGCAAAATCCTGCAAGACCTCCCGGAAGAAGTCCGTTACCTTGAAGAGTGTGGCTTCATGGACGAGAGGCTGGGGTGTCACGGCGGACATATTCAGCATATAACTCAAAGTGTCTTGCAGATGTCTGCCGAATGTATACGCGGCATTGATGGCCTGCTGTTGTCCCTCGTCAATCCTCGTCTGCACGGCATGCTGCAAAGCGAACATAATGCCATTGAGAGGTTCCCGGACGTCCCGTTCGAGCTGGTTGAGGAAAAGTCTGTTGGCTTCAATTGTTTCAAGCGCCTTGTCTCTGGACTGGATGAGGCGCAGTTCCTCGTTTTTCAGTTCGGTAACGTCCACAAGCCAGCCCATGAGTGCGGTTGTGTTGTTATATTCCGTGGGAAAACACGAAAATATATAGTCGTGCATACTGCCGTCAGGCTTGAAAAACTGGAGGTGTCTGGCGTCGATCTTTTGCGGAAAATCACGATCCGAGGCGCCTGACGCGTTCTGTAGCGGACTGAAAGGCGCCAGGGCTGGTTCATTCCCGTGCCAGGCAAAGAATTCTTCCAGTTCGCGATTGGCGTAGAGGAGCGTTCCTCTGCCGACGATCCCTACCGCTACGGGGAGAGCGTCAAGCACTTGTTGCAGATTGGCGTGTCCGCTCGCCAGTTTTGCTTCCGCTTCCAAAGCGGGGCGCATGTTGCGCGCAAAGCCCAGTACAGCGGCTTGTCCGCGTATGTTGAGACGGCACAACACAAGATCACAGGGAATGGTTTCCCCCATCGCATTTTGGAACAGCCAGTCGCAGTTGGCGCTCCCCGCAGTCAGCGCCTGCAACTGGCGGCGTTCCAGTTCGCTCACGCTCGCGCGACCGTTGGCCTGCAGTTCAGGCATGTAGCGTACGAAATCCTTCAGAAATACATCTTTGCCGGGGGCCAGGAAGAAGGTCATGCAGTTGTCTCCGCAATCCACAAGCCTGCACTGTTCGTCCCAAACGAGATATGTAGCCCCTGCGGCGCAGGCGATGGCGGAAAGCATATGTTGCAGTGCATCAACAAGGCCGACATCGCTGACGGCGAGTACCGTCCCGTATGCTTTACCATTTTCGCGCAGCGGCTGTACGGCAATATCCGCCAGCAGGAGGCTGCCGTCCCGGCAACGCAGGATTTTACCCGTAAACGTGCTGGCATGCTCAGAGCTCATAGCCTGATATACATCGGAGAGTTCGTTGCTGTCAGCCAGGGGAGGGAGGAGCACGGCATGCGCCTGTCTGCCGATCACATCCTGAGTCTGGAGCCGCAGCACGTTCAAGGCGGCCGGATTGGCAAAGAGGATGGCGCCGTCTGTGTCGGCGTACAAAATGCCTTCCATCATAGCCGTAAAAACAGTAAAGAGGCGTTCGCGGTGGCCGGCGGACGCGTGTTCAAGGAGTCTGCCGCGCTGCTGCGCTTTTTCCAGGGCTGCGGACAGGCCGAAATGCAGGAGTTCCGCATCATCCGGCGTTGCGCCGGAAAGAAGCCGGAGTTCTGAACCGAATTCCGCCAATGCCAATTTGCTGCCCGCGCGCAGATGGAGCTGGCTCTTCCGCAGCAGCAGATACAGGCTCAGCAGCACCAGTGCCGCAACAATCAGGCTGCCGCCGACAAACCAGTGACGGACGAGGCGTTGCGGAGCCAGCACGTCTTCCTCGCGCAATGAAACGGCAACCACCCAGCCGGGTTGCGGCAAGGGGGCGAAAGCGGCAACACGCGGCATACCCAGCCAATCGTAGGATATTTGCCCGGTTTTGCTGCGCAGCATTTCGCGCGCCCAAGGCTCGTCTTGCATGCTTATGCCCACCAAATCGCCGAAATTGGTATGCATGACCACTCTGCCTGTAGAATCCAACGCGAAGGCAAAGGCGTTTTCCGCGTGAGCATCACGCAGGAGAGGCAGGACATTGATGGACAGTTGCTGCAAATCCATGTGGGCGGCAAGCACGCCGACTATGTGTTTGCCTTGTGCGACCGGCGCCGCGACGAGCAAAGTTGCCTCGTTGGTTTCCTTTGATATCTCCGGCCCCTGGAAGGCAAAGCGTCCTTGAACAGCATCCTGGAAAAAAGCGCTGTCTGCCTGAGATGAGGTGAAAACGGAGGACGCCAGCACGTTGCCCCTGTTGTCGAGCAGACTCAGCGGGGGCATGGGCGTTGCCTGATCATTATGTTCCGTCAGCGTATTCAACAGCTTGCGGGCTTGCTCCCGGTCCCGGCCGGCCACGACGTTTGTAATGGCAGGCAGGGGCGCTACGAGAGAAACGAGCTGGTATGTTCGGACAACTGTGGTATCAAGCGCATGTGTGACGGCTGCGCACAAAAGGCGATGCTGCTCTCGCATTTCGCCCTGGAGCATCTCATCGCTCTTGACATATACGGCGGCAGTGGCCGTAAAAATACCGAGCAGCACAACACAGTAAATGCCCAAAATGTTTTTTGACATCGGCAGGCCGTCCGGTAAAAATAGTAAATAGAGGCATTCAGTATATCAAAGCCGGTTTGCTTCGGCAAGCGGCAGGCGTACTTGAAAAAATGCGAGACCTGATGCTGTTTTCATGTATCAAACTTCACGGCACCACCAAAGCACCCGCCCGATGATGCGGACGGAATCGGCCAGATCGCCCCTCAAATCAACTTCAATAGGGTTATACCGGGAATTCAGGCTGCGGAGCACCAAACGCTGGCCGGGTAAGGTTTCAACTTCTTTGATGTATATTTCATCATTGACTCCGACAGCATACAAGACATGCCCATAGATCTGGGTTTTTCCGCGGTCGATCAGCACCATATCGCCATGGCGAATTTCGGGTTCCATACTGTCGCCCGTTACACGCATCAGCACCATCTTTTCCGGGTTGCCCCTGCGGTAAACCCAGTCGGAACGGAAGGCGAAGTGTCCCACAAGTTCTCCGCCATGTTC
>JAIRVN010000036.1 GCA_031253875.1 Deltaproteobacteria bacterium
CGCGGCAACGCGGATCTCGCAGGCAGCCTGTTTGAAGAGCATTGCGTGCTGGGCAGGAATGAACGGGCGTTTATGGAACACAGCGTAAAAAGTCTGGCTCTTTCCGCGCGCGCGTATACGCGCGTTTTGCGTCTGGCGCGCACCGTCGCCGATTTGGAAGGCGAAGATCGCATCCGAATTGAGCACCTCGCCGAGGCCGTGAATTGCCGGGTGCTGGATCGGGAACGGTTGTAGTCTGCGGCGTATTTCCCCCCTTGCAACGGGGTGGTTTTTTTTCTGCGGGCTGTTAGCGTCGGGCCATCATAACAACAAACGCAAGGAGAATGTCATGTTTTGCAATCAATGCGAGCAAACCCTGCCCGGAACGGGATGTTGTAAAGCGGGCGTGTGCGGAAAACAGCCGGAAGCGGCTGCGCTTCAGGATCTGATCGTCTACAGTCTGCGCGGACTTGCCCTTACGGCGCTCGACGCCAGGGCGAAAGGCGTGGTTGTCGCGGCAACGGACAGGTTGTGCGTACAAGGTCTGTTTACAACCGTCACCAACGTCAATTTCGACCAGGAAGCGCTGCTTGCGCTTTTGCGGCGGATTGTGCAGGCCCGCAAGGAACTCGCCCGGCAGGCCGGTGTGGCGAACAGTCTGCCCGCGGCGAACTTTGAACCCGCTTCCGGCGAAGCGGGCCTGCTGGAACAGGCGGAACAGGTTTCCATCAGTCGCCTGGCGGAAGTCCAACTGCAATTCCCTGGCCCAGACCCTGCTCTTCGGCCTGAAAGGCCTTGCGGCCTATGCCGATCATGCCGCCGTGCTGGGCAAGGAGAAGACGGAACTCTACACGGCTGTGTACAAAGCCCTGGCTCTCGGTTTCGACGGCAGGACGCCTTCGCTGGACGAGTGGACGGCCGCAGCTTTGGAATGCGGCAGAACAAACCTGATGGCCATGGAACTTCTGGACGCCGCCAATACCGAAACCTACGGGCATCCGGCGCCGACCTCCGTTTCCCTCGCGCCGCGTCTCGGCAAGGCGATTCTCGTTACTGGGCACGACTTGAAGGATCTGCACGATCTGCTCGTGCAGACCGAAGGCACGGACATCAGCATCTATACGCACGGCGAAATGCTGCCCGCCCACGCCTATCCGCAGCTCAAGCGTTTTTCGCATCTCGCCGGCCATTTCGGCACGGCCTGGCAGAACCAGCAGAAGGAATTCCCGGACTTTCCGGGGGCCATCCTTTTTACCACCAACTGCATCCAGCGGCCCTCGCAGAGCTGTGCGGCGAACATTTTCACCACCGGGCTTGTGGGCTGGCCGGGGGTAACGCATGTGCGCAACGGCGATTTTGCCGAAGTCATCGCGCATGCCAAAAAGCTGGAAGGATTCACGCCGGAACGGGCTGCCCGTTTTCCGGGCAAGACAGTCATGGTCGGTTTTGGCCGCAATACGGTACTGAGCGTGGCGGACAAGGTGATCGAGGGGGTCAAGTCCGGCGCGATCAAACACTTTTTCCTGGTGGGCGGCTGCGACGGCGCGAAACCGGGGCGCAATTACTATACGGAATTCGTGGAAAAAACCCCGCAAGACACCTTGGTGCTTACACTGGCCTGCGGGAAGTTCCGCTTTTTCGACAAGGATCTGGGCACGATCGGGGGCATTCCCCGGCTACTCGACGTCGGCCAATGCAACGACGCCTTCAGCGCCGTGAAGATCGCGCTGGCCCTGGCGGATGCGTTTTCCTGCTCCGTGAACGATCTGCCGCTTTCGCTCATTCTGTCGTGGTATGAGCAGAAGGCTGTCGCCATCCTTTTGACCCTGCTGGCGCTCGGCATCAAGGGCATACGCCTGGGGCCCAGCCTTCCGGCCTTCATCACGCCGGCCGTGTTGCAGGTGCTGGTGGACAATTTCGACATCAAGCCCATCAGCACGCCGGATGCTGACCTGAAAGCGATTTTGGGCTAACGGGCCTGTGCGTCGAAAAAGGAGCGCGCTTTCCAGTATGATGCGAAAAATCATAAAAATAGACGAAGACAAATGCGACGGTTGCGGCGTCTGCGTGGAAGCTTGCCACGAAGGCGCCATCGGCCTGCGGCAGGGCAAGGCCGTGCTGCTGCGCGACGATTATTGCGACGGCTTGGGCGACTGCCTGCCTGTCTGCCCCACAGAGGCGATCACGTTTGAGGAACGGGAGGCCCTGCCCTATGACGAGGCGGCGGTGCAGGAACACATGCGCGCCAGGCAAGCGCCGCTTCCGTGCGGATGTCCGGGCGGCCATACCCGCCTGCTGAGCCAGGAAGAGTTCGCCGCATCCGCCCCTGCGGGCGATACGCGGGCCGTGCCGAGCGAACTGAGGCAATGGCCCGTGCAGATCAAGCTTGCGCCTGTGAACGCGGCCTTTTTTGCCGGTGCGGATCTGTTGATTGCCGCGGACTGCGCGGCCTATGCCCACGGCAACTTCCACGCGGCGTTCATGCGCGGCAGGGTGACGCTGATCGGCTGTCCCAAGCTGGATGCGACGGACTATCGCGAGAAACTGGCGGACATATTCCGGGCGCATGCCATCCAATCCGTCACGGTAGCGCGTATGAGCGTGCCCTGTTGCGCGGGGCTTGAACAGTCCGTGCGCGGGGCCTTGCGCGATAGCGGCAGACGTGTTCCGAGATCGTGCGCTGTTCTGTCAACGGAAGGAGCAGTGCTGGAACAACAGGCCGGCAAACTCTGATCCGCAGGGATCATACCCGAATATGATCCCCGGAAATCGGGGGGCGTTTGCCTTCGCTTACGTCCCTGCTTTCCGGGGCGCTGTTGTCATTACGGGAATAGTGCATGGGAAGTTTTGGAACCCTGTCTTT
>JAIRVN010000168.1 GCA_031253875.1 Deltaproteobacteria bacterium
GGTATGGGTGATGATCAGTCCGCTGGTTCTGCGCAGTCTTTGGCGTTCGCGCAAGGTGGCCTGGCAGGCGTCGGGCGTGCCGTCGAGCAGATAACGCACGGTATTGCCCACCAGAGACATATTTTCGAGGTCCACGCCGGATTCCGGTTCGTCAAACAAGACCATGTCCGGCTGCTGCGCCATGAGTTGCAACAGCTCGGAACGTTTGATCTCTCCGCCAGAAAAACCCGCGTTGACATCGCGCTTGAGAAAGGTGTCGAAATGGACGCGCCGGGCCAGAGCGCCTACATCCACATCCCGGTCGCGCGCGCACATGCGCGTCAGAAGTTCCGTAGGCAACCCGTGGATGGTGGGCGGACGCTGGAAGGACATGCCGATGCCCAGGCGCGCCCGTTCGTACATGGGGGCGTGGGTGATGTCCCGGCCTTTGAAGACAATGGCCCCGTCCGTGACCGTATACTTGGCAAAGCCCATAATGGCCATGAGCAGTGTGGTTTTTCCCGATCCGTTCGGGCCGAAAAGGATGAAGGTTTCGCCGGGCTGAATGGTCAAATCAATGCCCCGCAGCACCGGGGTTTCGTCCACGGATACATGCAGATTGCGTATTTCAAGCATAGTCGTCAGCTTCTCCTAAAAATACAAGCACATCATAATGCACACTGTCCAGAAGGCGGGAGACTACATCTTGGCTGGCTTCCGAGGCGGCCATGCCGAGCAGCCTGGCGAGAAAAGCCGCACGGCGCGCATTGAGGCGCGCCTGATAGCCGGGATGTTCCGCGCAGGGCACCGCAGCCAAATCCGCAGCGAAATCATGCAGGATTGCATCCGTAAGGCCACGAATATGTTCAATTTGTCCATCAATATAGACATGCTGGCCTTCCAGCTTCAACATGATGTTTCTATCCTTGATCTGAGCGATGCATATTTCCATGCGACAATCCTCCCGCGCGTCCGTATATTGGCAAAATCGCGGCGTCAAGTCCACAACGCAATGAGTTGGGCGGTAAACGTCCTCTCGTGTTCCAGACGGAGGGCGCGCACGCGCGCGAGCAGGTTTTCCGCCTGGCGTTCCAAATCTTCCGGGGAATCGCTGTTGTCAATAACCATGTCACAGGCTTTCATTTTGCGCGTCTGGGGCCATTGCCAGGCATCAAGCGCCGCCTGCGTTTCTTTGCCCCAGCCCCGGTTGGCGGCAAGACGGTTGTGGCGTTCTTCCTCGTTGCAGTACACGCCGATGAGCAACGGCGCTGCAACGCCTTCTCTCTCAGCATGCCAACCGCTTTCAAGATACAGCGGAATTTCCGCTGCCGCGCATTCCTTGCCCGCGCTTTCGGCCGCGCGCCAGAACAGTGCGAGTTCATGGAGCACCAGGGGATGGATCATGTCCTGCACCTCTCGCAGAATGCGGTGGTCTGCGCGCATGGCGGCGAAAAGCGTCTTGCGGTCAACAGCTTCCTGTGCGTCGGGCGTGAAGCTTCCGCCATAACGCTGATGCAGGCAAAGCCAGCCGTCGCGTCCGGCTTCGTAGAGCCGGCGTATGGCCGCATCCGCGTTGAAGCAGGGCAGGCCGGATTTTTCCAGCAGACGCAACAGAGAGGACTTGCCGCTGCCGGGCGCACCCACGATGACAAGGGGGCGCATGCGCCGGGAAAGCATGGCGGCATAGTGCCGAAAGTCCTGAGGGGGTGGGCTTGTGAACCGCAGACGTTTGCCGGTCGCAGGATGGGTGAAGGCCAATTCGTGCGCGTGCAACATCTGGCGCGGAGCGGGATTGTCCTCAGCGGAGGCGCCGTAAAGACTGTCGCCCCAGAGCGGATGTCCAAGCGAGGCCATATGCACGCGGATCTGGTGCGTGCGGCCTGTGAAAATGCGTACGGTGAGCAGGGAAAAGCGTTGTGCCGGATCGGCGTACAGCACCGTATAGCGGCTGTGTGCCGGCTTGCCTCCCCTGGCTTCCGGCACCGGCGCCATTTTGATTTTTTGCAGAGGATGGCGGCCTATGGACGTCTGAATATCGCCCTGCTTCGGATCAGGCACTCCGCGTACCAGCGTGAGATAATGCTTTTCTACTTCGTGCCGTGCGAAATTATCCGCCAGGTTCAGGCGCGCTTCCTCGTGCAGGGCTACAATCATGAGGCCGCTTGTGTCTTTGTCCAGGCGGTGGACTATGCCGGGACGCCGGCCCTCCATGTGTGCCATGTGCGGAAAATGCGCCAGCAGACGATGGACGAGCGTGGCTTCGGAACAGGATGGACAGGGATGGACGACGAGCCCGGCGGGTTTGTCAAGAACGGCCAGATGCGCGTCGTGCCAGATCAGGTTGAGTTCGCCCGCTTCCGGTGTCAGTGCAGGCGCGTCCTGTTCAACGCGCAGTTCGATACGCTGTCCGGGCGCAAGGCGCGTGGCAGGAGCGGCGCAGACCCGCCCGTCCAGCAAACACTTGCCGTCACGGATGGCTTTTTTGATACGTTCGCGCGAAATGGACGAGATCGCGTTGCCGAGAAAACGGTCCAGGCGTTCGTTGCGTGCGGCGTCGGGAACGAGCAGGGTACAGGGTTGCAGCATGAGTCGCCTCGAACGATGTGAGGGACGAGGAATTTCCAGCCTGCCGGAGTTTACCAGGACTTCGCCATAAAAACAAAGGGGGCCTTGCGGCCCCCTGACTAGTCCAGTTCCACAAGAACCGGGCTTTCTTCCAGTTCCTCCAGGAACTTCCCGGATTTTTCCTTCTGATCCGGCACGAGGATTTCACCGTTGACGTATTCGCGGTAGCCCGTTCCGGCGGGGATGAGGCGCCCGACGATGACGTTTTCCTTCAGGCCGCGCAGGTAGTCCAGTTTCCCTTTGAGCGCGGCTTCGGTGAGTACCTTGGTGGTTTCCTGGAAGGAGGCCGCCGAGATGAAGGACGAGGTGGTCAAAGAGGCCTGGGTGATGCCCAGCACCAGCGGTTCCGCCGTGGCCGGCGTCCCGCCTGCCTGGAGGATCTTCTGATTTTCGGTTTTGAATTCGTTTTTGTCCGCTTGTTCGCCCACCAAAAAGCTGGTGCTGCCGGGTTCGAGTACGGTGACCTTTTTGAGCATCTGGCGCACGATCACTTCAATGTGTTTGTCGTCGATACCCACGCCCTGAAAGCGGTACACTTCCTGAATTTCGTCCACGAGATAGCGGGCCAGGTATTTTTCGCCGCGTGTGCGCAGGATGTCGTGCAGCTCGGGATATCCTTCGGTGAGCAGATCCCCGGCTTCGACGAAGTCGCCATCGGTGACGGTGATGTGTTTGCCTTTCGGCACCAGGTATTCTTTCGGGTCACCCACATCGGGCCGCACCACAAGCTTGCGCTTGCCTTTGGATTCGCCTTCGTAATGAACCAGGCCCGCAATTTCGGAAACTACGGCCATGTCTTTGGGTTTGCGCACTTCAAAGAGTTCCGCCACGCGCGGCAGGCCGCCGACGATATCCTTGGTTTTTGATGTTTCGCGCGGCTTTCGGGCGATAACGTCGCCGGCTTCAATGGACGTTCCGTCCTTGACCATGATGATGGCGCCCACCGGCAGACTGTACATGGCGGACATGACGGAATGTATCCGCTGCTTCACGTTGCCGTTCTCGTCACATACGGAGATGGAAGGCCTGAAGTTGGTGGTGCGGTATTCCATGATGGTTTGGGTGGCCTGGCGGGTCGCTTCGTCCACCTTTTCCTGTACGGTCTTGCCCTCGATGATGTCCGAGAAATGAATGATGCCGTTGACTTCTGACACGAAGGGTTCGTTAAAAGGATCCCATTCGGCCAGGATGGCGCCCTTGGGCACTTCCTGCCCGTCCGTCACATGCAGGCGCGCGCCGTTGGGCAGGGTGTATTTTTCACGCTCGCGGCCCTGGGCATCAACAATGGTGAGCTGGCCGCTTTTACCGAGTACGAGCTGCGCGTCGTCACGGTTGGTGACGGCCTTGACCCGATTGAGGATAACGCGACCGGGATGCATGGCCTCAAAGGCGGAGCGCTCGATTTCACGCGAGGCCGTTCCCCCGATGTGGAAGGTGCGCATGGTGAGCTGAGTGCCCGGCTCGCCGATGGACTGGGCCGCGATAATGCCCACGGTTTCCCCGGTGTTGACAAGGTGGCCGCGCGCCAGATCGCGCCCGTAGCACAGGGCGCACACGCCGCGTTCGGACTGGCAGGTCAGCGCGGAACGGATGGTGATGGAGGCCAGGCCGTGTTCGCGCAGCAGATCCGCCGCCGCTTCGTCAATAAGCGTGTTTTCCACAAGCAGCATATCTCCGGTCTGCGGGTCAAAGACCGGATACAGCAACACGCGGCCGATGGCCCGGTCGGCCAACGGGGTTTTGACGCCGCCGCTTTCGGTCAGATGGGACAGTTCAATCCCGTCGACCGTACCGCAGTCGTGTTCAGAGACAATCACATCCTGCACCACGTCAACCAGCCGGCGGGTCAGATAGCCGGAGTTGGCCGTCTTGAGCGCGGTGTCGGCAAGACCTTTGCGCGCGCCGTGAGTGGAGGTGAAGTACTGCAGAACGTCCAGTCCTTCACGAAAGCTGGAGGTAATGGGCGTTTCAATGATTTCGCCGGAGGGCTTGGCCATAAGTCCGCGCATGCCCGAAAGCTGGCGCATCTGGTCCTGGTTGCCGCGCGCTCCGGAATTGGACATCATGAAGATGGGGTTGAAGCTCGGATCCACGGCTTCTTCACCCGTCTTCGCATTCGTGACCCTATCGAAAGAAATCTCCTTGGTCATTTCGCTCGACACATCCTGCGTGGCCTTGGTCCACACGTCCACCACCTTGTTGTACTTTTCTGTACGGGTGATGATGCCGTCGCGGTACTGCCGTTCAATGTCGTCCACTTCGGCTTGAGACTGTTCCAGGATGGTCTTCTTGCGGGCAGGAACGGTCAGGTCTTTTACGCCGATGGTCACGCCCGCGCGGGTCGCGTATTCGTA
>JAIRVN010000186.1 GCA_031253875.1 Deltaproteobacteria bacterium
GCATCCATGGGAAAGGCGCCGAAACTGATGCAATTCTTGTGGCCCTGACCCTGTTTGAACAGATCTTTGTACACCGAACCCACCGTGTACACGACAGGCAGGTATTTCTTCTCGATAAATTCTTTCACCTTCAGGAAACGGGCGCCATATTCGCTCAGTTTTTCCTTGGAGGGGATTTCCGTGGCGCCGCCGGCCACGATGCCATGCACATGCGGCATGCGCCCGCCGAACAACGCGACCATTTCATGCGCGATGCGACGGACTTCCAGCGCCTCAAGATACTGATCGACACCGACCTTATTGATATCCTCGGGCAGACGCAGGTCGGGGTCCTTGAAACGGGGAACAAAGGGGGCGGTTTCCGGGCCTTTCACATAGTCCAGGGCCGACAGATGGTAGAAATGCAGAATATGCGACTGCAAATAGTTGGCGCCCAAAATCAGATTTCTGGTAACGCGCGCGTTCTCGGTGACTTTCACCTTGAATGCCGCGTCCTGGGCCAGGGCGGAACAGGTGCTGTGAGAAGTGGGGCAAACGCCGCACAAACGCTGCACCAGTTGCGTGGCGTCGCGGGGATCACGGCCTTGCATGATGGTTTCAAAACCGCGATACATGCCGCCGCTGACACGGGCATCCACAACCTTGCCCTTTTCAACAACAACCTCTGCTTTCAGGTGGCCTTCAATACGCGTTACCGGATCAATAGCGATCGTCGCTTTGCCGGCAGCCGCGGGGGTAGGTGTAGCCATGTGGTATCTCCTTGTGGCTGCTGCGTTAATTCGAATAGAAGGGGGACTGTCCGTCAGGGAAGTCTTTTTCCGTACAGCCGATGCAGGTAGCATTTTCCACGCACCAGTTGACTCCGCCGTTCCATTTACGCTTGGGCGAATCGCAGTTGGCGCCGGGCCCCTTACAACCCAAATCATAGCGGCAGACATCCTTCTGCGTGAAGGTGGCGCACATCTTCCCTTCGTCATAGGCTTTCACGAAGGGACAATTCTCGTGCACATTGTCACCGTAGAAGGGGGTGGGACGGCCATCGGCGTCGAGCACCTTCACCACCTCGCCAAGACCGCCTGCAAGGCCCTTTTCCTGGACCAGCTTCAACGTCAGTGCAATGGTGCCCACAATCCAGTCCGGATGCGGGGGACAACCACCCAAATTTACCACAGGCGTTGCAATGTTGTTTGCTTTCAGGAAAGCCGAAACGGACTTGGCGCCCGTGGCCGAGCCCTTGGCAGCCGGAATGCCGCCATACGCGGCACAGGTGCCGACGGCGAGAATGGCCGCCGCATCGGGCGCCACCAGCTTCAGCATGTCCGCCAAGGTATATTCCTTGTGTTTGTAGTCGGCCACCACACAATACTTCCCCGCCGCTTCAACGGGCACGGCGCCTTCCACGGCCAGGAAAAATTTGCCCTTGTTGGCTTTCGCGGTGTCAAAAATGCTTGCCACAGCGATTTCGCCTTCACCGCCCATGACGGTAGCGTGATAATTCAGGCTGATCACCTTCAGCAACACATCCGCGATAACGGGATGCGTCGTGTTCAGAAGAGACACAGAGCAGCCGGTGCAGCTCTGGCCCGAAAGCCAAAGCACCGGTGGACGTCCGCCGGTTGTGGTGTCAGCCAGAGCATCGCGAATAGCCGGATGGAACATCTGGGACACTCCGAAACCCGCTACCGTCCCGGTACAAAGTTTCACAAAATCGCGCCTGTTAAGACTCATCCCTGCCTCCTTTAAAAGTGGCTAAAATTTAGGCAGTAGAACAATATGACCCCAATTTGGGGTCAGCCTAGTCCTTGCTACGGGTTATGTCAAGTGATGCTCAAAAAAAAACACGACACATGTCATCCCGGCAGGCCGGAGCGTTTTACATATTCATCACGATACAATTTGTACGTGATGGAATCCGCAAGCGCCTGCCAGCTTGCTTCAATGATGTCATGCGAAACCCCGACCGTCACCCAGGTCTGTTCCGCATCGCTCGACTCTATCAGCACCCGCACGACGGAAGCCGTGCCGCCGTTGCCGTCTTCCGCCGAAAGCACGCGCACCTTGAAGTCCATAAGGCGCATTTCCCGCAAACGGGGATAGAAGGGGGTGAGGGCTTTGCGCAGGGCGTTGTCCAGCGCGTTCACAGGCCCGCGGCCTGTCGCGGCGGTATGTTCGGACACGCCTTCCACCTCCACCATAACCGTGGCCTCGGAAACGGGCGCCTCGTCGTGCTCTCTGCGCAGTTCCATCACATGGTATTGAAGCAGGCGGAAAAACTCCCGCACGCCGCGACGGCCCAGTTTACGCAAAATCAAAAGTTCCACGCTGGCTTCGGCAGAGGCATAGTCATATCCCAAAGCGGCTTTTTTCTTGAGTTCGGCAAACAAGCCCTTGACCACAGGCTCGTCTTTATCAAGATGAAAACCGAAACGCCGCGCCAGAGCGACAATGTTGCCGCGTCCGGCAAGGCCTGTGGTGAGGATGCGCTGGCCGTTGCCCACGATTTCGGGCTGAATATGTTCATACAACGAGGATGCGCGGTTCACCGCGCTCACATGCATGCCGCCCTTGTGCGCGAAAGCCGAACGCCCTACAAAGGGTTGGCGGCTGAACAACGACATATTGACCACTTCCGCCACATAGGATGCCGTGGCGGTGAGTTCGGCAAGCTTGCCGGAAGGCAGGCAACGGAACTGTTCCCCGCATTTCAGTTCCAGCACGGGGATAATCGAACACAAGTTGGCGTTGCCGCAACGTTCGCCGTAGCCGTTTGCCGTCCCCTGCACATGTCGCACTCCGGCCTGCACTGCCGCCAGGGTATTTGCCACCGCCAATTCACAGTCATTATGCGCATGGATGCCGAAGCTCGCCTTTGGCAATTCTTTCATCGCCGCCGTGACGATTTGGCTGATTTCCCGGGGCAGGCTTCCGCCGTTGGTGTCGCACAAGACCAAGGTTTGCGCGCCGCCCTCCAAGGCCGCCTTCAGACAGGCAAGCGCGTATTCGCCGTCGTTTTTGAAGCCGTCGAAGAAATGTTCGGCATCGAAAATAACCTCGCCGCAAAGCTTGCGCAAAAAGGAGACGGAGTCGCGGATAATCTCCAGGTTACGCGCCAGCTCTATGCGCAATGCTTCACGCACATGGCGATCCCAGCTCTTGCCGAAAATGGTGCATACCGGCATGCCGGAAGCCGCAAGCGCGGCAAGGTTGGGATCATTTTCCGCGCTATGCGAAGGATGATGCGTACTGCCAAAAGCGCACACGCGCGCATATTTCAGATCGTAGTTCTTGATCTCCCTGAAAAAGGCAGTATCAACCGGGTTGGCGCCGGGCCAGCCGCCCTCAAGATAGGGAATGCCGAGCGCATCAAGTTTCAGAGCAATCTTGATTTTATCCTGTGTGCTCAGATCAACATCCACGCACTGCGTGCCGTCGCGTAACGTAGTATCATAGATGGCAATAGACTTGTTCGCCACAAATTACTCCCCCATATCCCAATCAAGACCGAATGCTTCATGGAGGATGCGCACCGCAAGTTCGACATATTTTTCTTCAATGAGAATGCTGATTTTAATTTCAGAGGTGCTGATCATCATGATGTTGATGCGTTCTTTTTGCAAAGCGGCAAAGGCGCGGGCAGCCACGCCGGAATGGTTGCGCATGCCCACGCCGATGGCTGAAACCTTGGCGACATGGACATCGTGCATTACTTCCTGTGCCTGTATCACGGCGTTGACCTTCTGCATGAGCTCCAGCGTCTTCGCCAGATCTTTGCGCGAAACGGTGAAGGTCATGTCCGTTATGCCGTCGCGGCCGGTATTTTGGACAATCATGTCCACAAGCACGCCGCCTTCGGAGAGCGGTCCGAAAATGGCCGCAGCAATGCCGGGTTTGTCGGGAACGCCTCGCATGGTCACGCGGGCCTGGTCTTTATCATACGCGATGCCGGAAACGAGAACAGCTTCCATGCTTGAATCCTCCTGGGTTACCAGAGTACCGGGATCCTCTGTGAAGGTGGAACGCACACGTACCGGCACCTTGTATTTTTTTGCGAATTCCACTGAACGGATGTGCAGAACTTTTGCGCCCATGCTGGCCATTTCCAACATTTCATCGTAGGCGATGGTGCGCATTTTGCGGGCCTGGGAACACACGCGGGGATCGGTGGTGTACACGCCGTCCACATCGGTATAAATTTCGCACTCTTCCGCCTGCAAGGCAGCGGCCAGGGACACGGCGGAGGTATCGGAACCGCCGCGACCCAGGGTGGTGATTCTTCCCTCCTCCGTGACGCCCTGGAAGCCCGCCACCACCAGGACATCATATTTTTCCAGTTCAGCGCGCAACCAGTCGGAGTTGATGGATCGGATTCGGGCGTCGCTGTATTCGTCGCCGGTAATCAGGGGAATTTGAAAGGCAAGCACGGAACGCGCCTTCACTCCCGCATCCTTGAGCAAGATGGCAAACAGGGCGACGGAAAGCTGTTCGCCGATGGAAACAAGGCTGTCGCGCTCCGCCAAATCAGGCGTTTTCGACCATTCATCGGCAAGCGCCAACAGACGGTTGGTTTCGCCCGCACGCGCGGAGAGCACCACTACCATCTTATACCCTCGGCCCAAGGCAGCCAGTACCTTTGCACACACCTGCTTCTGGCACTCAAGGTCAGCCACCGAAGTACCGCCAAACTTTTGTACAAGAATTTTCATAGTATACTCACTCATAAAAATTGCGCGGCCTGCAACAGGCATTCGACCCGTGCGCTATGGGGGCTGTGTATTGTCACACATACAAGACGAAAATCATCACTCACTTGAAAATAAATGTCCAGAAAATCTTGCGGTAGATAGGAAACAGGGAGGTATTCGGCCCATTCCACAAGCACCGCCATATCCCCTGCATCAAGAGTTTCGCCGAGTTCGTCCGGAACGGCGCCGCCCACGCGGTACAAGTCGCAATGCAGTACCGGAGGCATTGTGGGATAGACGTTGCACAGCGTAAAGCTTGGACTTGAAATTTCCGCTCCATCGCCGCCCGGCAGGGCTTCCACCAGAAAACGCGTGAGCGTGGTTTTGCCGCTGCCGAGATCTCCACGCAACAGGATACAGCGCAAAGACGGTTCTGCGCACAGGCAACCCGCCAGAGCCCGTCCCAAGGCGGCCATATGTTCAAGGCTGCGGATGCGAAATACAAGCATGGGAACCTTGCTCTATCAGGACGGTTTTCGCCTTCGGCAACATATGCGCTATCTCGCTTGCCGTATTGCCCCGGCCTGGAAAGGCGTCTTCCAGCAATTTGCCGGCATGAATATGCATCAATACGCCAAAAGCGGCAGCCAAGGGAGTGGCGCAACCCTGAGCGCGCAGGCTGCCGATGCATCCGGCCAGCACATCGCCGGAACCACCCACTGCCAGGCAGGGCGCATGGTGAGGAGCTATGAGCACAGGATGCCCCTTCTGCCCGATCAGGCTGCCCGAACCTTTCAATATCCACAACGCCGGATGTAATGCGCACAAATCCCGCATCACGGCAAACCTGTCCTCCTGCACGCGCCGGGCGCTCACTCCCAGAAAGCTGCCGGCCTCTCCGGGATGCGGAGTGAGAATATCTCCGGCGTTCAGACTCTCAAGCGAAACCAGCCCCTTGGCCAGCAACATGAGT
>JAIRVN010000032.1 GCA_031253875.1 Deltaproteobacteria bacterium
GTCGGCGCGCAGGCCAACATCTGCCTGATCAACAAGGCGGACATCGTCGCAGCCTGCCGGGAATCCATGCAGGCTTTGCTGGAAGCAGCCAAGACGCAATCCGGGTATGCCTATTCCACCATCCTGTGCATCTCCTGTTGCGGGCGGTCCATGATTTTAGGCGGAGAGGCGGATGCCGAAGGACGCGTTCTCGCCGAGATGCTGCCCAAAGGCGTGGTGCTCACCGGCGCTTACTGCCTGGGCGAAATTTGTCCCACTCGGCATAAGGACGGTCTGGCGACCAACAGGTTCCACAATTGCTCCATCACCTTCTGCATGCTGTAGCAAGCAAGAGACAACGATGATGCCTGGCGACTCTTCTGGAAAAAACTGGGAAAAAGAATATAACCACCTGGCCCGTCAGTATAAAAAATTGGAGCGGGATTTCCGCGCTCTCTCCTATACCCATGAACAGACGGAACGCTTGCGCGACACAAACGAAGCCGCGAAGGAACTCTCCAATTTTTATAACCGCCTGCTCCTGAAAAATACCCCAGGCATCACCTTCATGCTGGATCAATCCCTCCATTTTGTGCTGGGCAGCGCCAGAATGCTGGAGGTTCTCGGCTACGACGACGCGCGCGAAATGATTGGCATGCCCTTTGACGCGCTCTTCGCCGTCGCCATGCCTGTTCCCTGGCTTGCCGCCACAGCGGCGAGCTGCCGCGAGGTGCTGGAAACCCTGCAGCCCTGCGTTTATGAAGAAAAGGTGGCCCTGAAACGAAACGGAGAAACCGTTTTTCAAGTGTCCATCACGCCCGCTGGAGAGGAAAACGGCGCCTGTCGGGGCGTCGTGGTGGTGATGAATGACATCACCGAGCTGTCGCAAGCGAGAGAGGGCGCCATGCGGGCAAGCTCCGCCAAAAGCGATTTTCTCGCCAACATGAGTCACGAAATACGCACTCCCATGAACGCCATCATCGGCATGACCGCCATAGGCGGAGCAGCCGCCGATCTGGAAAGAAAAGACTACGCCTTTGAAAAAATCAAGGGCGCCTCCACCCACCTGCTGGGCGTAATCAATGACATTCTGGACATGTCCAAAATTGAGGCCGGCAAGTTTGAGCTGTCTCCGGTGGAATTCAATTTTGAAAAAATGTTTAAGAAGGTCGTCAACGTCATTCATTTCCGGGTAGAGGAGAAACAGCAGAATTTTTCCGTGTATATTGACGGGAACATTCCGGAAATGTTGGTGGGCGACGAGCAGCGCCTGGCTCAGGTCATCACCAACCTCCTGAGTAACGCCGTGAAATTCACCCTGGAAGGCGGCGCCATACGCCTGAAGGCGCATTATGAGGGAGAGGAAGACACATGCATCATCCTGCGCATTGAAGTGCGCGATACCGGCATAGGCATCAGTCACGAACAGCAATCCCGTCTGTTTCAGGCCTTCCATCAAGCCGAGCACAGCACAACGCGCAAGTTCGGCGGCACCGGGCTTGGCCTGGTCATTTCCAGGAGCATTGTCGAAATGATGGGCGGGAAAATTTGGGTACAATCCGAACTGAACCAGGGCACGACCTTTGCCTTCACCATCCGGCTCGAACGCGGGGCGGAGGTTCCGTCCAAAGACGCGCATACGGATTTGCACTGGGCCACAATCCGGGTGCTGGCGGTGGATGATGATCCGGTCACACTGGAGTTTTTCAAACAACTGGCCGGCAAGATCGGCTTTGCATGCAATACGGCTTCCAGCGGCCAGGAGGCCCTGGACAGGATAGAACGCGGCGAAGCGTACGACATCTATTTCATCGACTGGAATATGCCGGGTATGAACGGTATGGAGTTGACCCGTCGCATCAGGGCGGACAAAAGCGTATCCTCCATCATTACCATGATCTCGGCCACGGACAAGAATGTGCTGGCAGACGAGGCGAAGAGCGCCGGGGTGGATACATTTCTGGGCAAGCCGCTTTTTCCCTCCGACATCGTCGACTGCATCAACGAATGTCTGGGGCTGGAAAAGGTGGTGGCGGAACAAGAAGGCAACCCGGCTGCACAACAAGTATCCTTCGCCGGCTATCATGTGCTTCTGGTCGAAGATGTGGCTCTCAACAGAGAAATTGTTCTGGCGCTTCTTGACTCCACCGATCTGGCCATCGACTGCGCGGAGAACGGAGTGATGGCCGTGGACATGTTCAAGGCCGCTCCGGATCGCTATGACGTGATCCTCATGGATGTGCAGATGCCGGAAATGGACGGTTATGAGGCCACCCGAAGCATCCGCGCACTGGAATTCCCGCAGGCAGGACAGATCCCCATCGTGGCCATGACCGCCAATGTTTTTCGTGAAGATATCGAGAAGTGTCTGGCCGTCGGCATGAACGACCATGTAGGCAAACCGCTCAACTTGGAAGAAGTCTTGACAATACTGCATAAATACCTGTGCCACATTCCCGTCTCCTCTCCCGCCGATTGAGCATGCACCCCCCGCAGTGCAACACCAGTGCGCAGCCTGTGAGTTGCGCTTGACGGCGTCATGCGCCCCGCATAAAGTAACACGAATGTAAAAAACGTGTCGCCCGCGAAGCTGGACATTGTGCTTTGGGTGCGCTTTTACGATGCGGGGTGACTGACGGCGTTGCCACGTAGTATTGTTTTAACACATTGGGAGAAATATGCATATATCCGAAGGAGTGCTTGCAACGTCGGTACTGGCCGGAAGCGCTGTGCTGGCGGCGGCCGGGCTTGCCGTGGGCCTGAGACGTCTGCGTCCGGAACAGACGGTGCCGAGCGCCATGGTTGCAGCGGTGTTTTTTTT
>JAIRVN010000037.1 GCA_031253875.1 Deltaproteobacteria bacterium
CTATGCCGCGTTGCAGCCGCTGCTGGGACACGCCGGAGCCCGCAAGGCGCTTCCTTCGCTTTCCGACGAGGAATGCGCCGCCCTGCTGAACGATGCCGAACGGCTGTGCATCGACTTGACGGAGAACAGATAATTCATATCCGTTCCTTCCACATTTACGGCTTCGGCATCTTTTCCGATCTGAACGTGCCCACGCTTTCACCGGGCCTGAACATTTTTCTGGGCGAGAATGAAAGCGGCAAATCGACCTGTCTGGACTTTTTCCGCGTCATGTTGTGCGGCTACCCGCACCCCAACAGCCGGGAGCCTTCCCGCGCCCCGCTCGGAAGCGGCCGGGCGGGCGGCGTTTTGCTGATAGAAACTTTGCGTCACGGCATCGTACGACTGGCGCGGCGTCCCGGACCCGGGGGCGGACTCAAACTGAGCGATCAGGATGGAAAAGCCCTTGACCCGGCACTGCTGGAGAGCGTCATGGCGGGAGTGACGCGTGAAGTGTACCGCAACGTCTTCGCCTTTAGCCTTTCCGAGCTGCAGACGCTGCGCACCCTTTCCGCTCCCGATGTGCGCAATGCCCTGTACGGCGCAAGTTTCGGCATGGGATTGCGTTCTCCGGCAGCCATCCTGAAGCAGTTGGAGGAGCACCTGGGCAAAATTTTCACGCCGCAGGGACGCAAGCTGCGGATGAACACCGTCCTGGCCCAGCTTGACGGACTGCGCGGCGCGTTGCGCACGGCGCAGGAAGAATCGGCGCAATTTGACTCGCTGGCCCTGCAGCACGGCGAGCTGGAACACGCGCTGCGCGTTCTGCGCGAGGAGCAGGCGGCGCACAGGCTTGCGCGGCGTTCGCTGGAACGCCGTCTTGGAGTCTGGCGGCAATGGGAAGAGTGGCGCCAGGCCGGCATGGGCCTTGAACGCCTGCATCCCGTTGCCGACACTTTCCCGACGGACGGCCCGGCCCGCCTGGAACGGACGAAGGAACGGCGCGAAGCGGCGGCGCGTCATCTGCAAACGCTTGAATCACAGCTTGCCCGAGTATACGCCGAACGCGACGCCATCGTCAGCGACGGTGCGCTGATCGCGCTGGGCCATGAACTGTCGCCGCTTGCTGAACGCAAGGGCAGTTGCCGCAACGCGCTGGCGGCCTTGCCGGCGCAACACACCGCACTGGCGCGCAGCAGGGAAGAACTTGCACGTCTGCTCGGCAGCCTGGGACCTGACTGGACCTGCGAACGTATCCGCGCGACCAACCGTTCCCTCTTTGCCCGCGAAGAACTGGAACGCCAGGCGCGTGAAATGGATGTGGCCGATCAAAGCCATCATGCCGCCGCCGCGTTGCTGCAACGGGCCAACAACGAAGTAAAAAACGCGCGACACGAGGCGGAAGTCGGCAAACTCCAGCTCGAACGCCTGCCCGAACCCATGGCTGCGTTGGATGACGCGGGACGTGAGCGTTTGCGCTACAATATTTCGCGCCTGGAAGAAAATCGCCGGCACAGACCGGAACGCATGCAGGCACTGCAAACGGCGCGTTCCGAGGCGACGCGAAGCTATGCCCCCCTGCGCCTGAAGCCGGATGCCCCGGACAATGTGCTGGATATGCTCATCGAAGCGCAGGAAGGCGCGCAGGAACGGGCCGATGCCGTGCAAGGCTGTATCACGGCGGCGGCAGAGGCGAAATTGGTCGCGGAAGAGACGCAGAGGGCGGAAGAAACGGCACGCGCCCGGCTCGATCGCTTGCGCGCCCGACAGCGCGACAAACAGGGACTTACCCGCGGCCTTCTGGACGACAAGAACGCCAACCTGCGCAAATTGCGCCAGATAAGCATGGATCTGACCCGGGAGATCAACCGCTTGACGGAACTCGACGAACGTTTGCAACGGCCCTCGCCCGCGCCTCTGAAAAGCCCCTTGCTGCTGCTGTGCGGCATTTCGCTCACAGCTACGGGTTTCGGCCTGCTGCTCGCTTACTGGCAATTCGGCCTCAGGGCGCTGCCGTTCAGCCCGGCTTTCACGTTCCCGGTCACCTTATGGTCGGCATATCTCGTTGTTGTTGCCGGCGTGGCCTTTCTTGCGGGCGGTCTGCCGCGTTCCGGGCCGGAACTCCGGCAATATAAGGACGAAACGGCACAACTGCGTGAACGGCGCGATGCAACGGTACGCCGCGTAGCAGAACTTGAGGAGCAGGCGCAGACCTTGTGCGCAGATGCCGGGATTGGCAGCGCGGAACTCTTCGCTCTGGATGCCGCGGAAACGCAACTGAACCAGGAACGCGAACAACTGGTGGCCGAAGAACGCCTGCACCAGGAACTTGAAGAACTCCAGGCCGAACATGCATTGGTGAAAGAACGCGCGCGGCGTCTGGACAATGACCGCATCCAGGCCGAAAGCGCGGTGCAGCAGGCCCGCCGCCGCTGGCACGAATACCTGCTTGATTATTATGTCGAAACTGTCCCCTCGCCCGAGGCGGCAGGAGCGTTTTTCGCCAGGGTGGAAGCAGCCCGCCTGGCACGCGCCAATGCGACCAACCTGGCGAAAGAACTACAGGATATGGTCGAACAAAGCGATGCTCTGGAGCGCGAGGCAAGGGCCATGCCTCCCGTGGCCGCACTGCTGACGCAGCAGGAAGTTATCCCCGGCGAAGATGCCGGCTGTGACGAACTGCTGCTTGCCGTGCGCCGCGTGCTGGATGCCTGCCGCGAAGCGGACGCCTGCGTCGAAGATCGCCTGAACGCGGCCGCCGCCTTGCACAATGCGGAAATTAACCTCAAACGGGCGGGAAACGCCCAGGAAGAACCCGCCAAAAGCTTGCACGAGACGGAAAAACGGCTGAAAACCGCACGCGCCGTATGGCGCGAACAGCTCGCCAATCTGGGACTCGGCGCGGATCTTTCACCCGGAACGGTGCGCGAAGCGCTTGAGTGCATGGAACGTTGCCTGAATATGGAGACGGAGACAGCCCGCCTCAAGGATGATCTTGCCCGGCTTGAAAACGAACGCGACGCTCTGCTCTCCCCCCTGAAACACCTTTTGGACAGACTTGGACGCGAAGCCTTGTCCGGCGCCGACAGTCTTCCCGACTGGCCTGCGTCACTGGATATGCTCCAGCGCGACGCGCAGGCTGCCGAACAGGCGGCGGCAGAACGCGCCCGCATGGAACAACGCATCGCGGAACACAACATTGCCGTAGGCGCCGCGCAGGCTGCGCTCGACGACGAGCGGCGCGCCGAAGCGGAACTGCTTGCCCTGGCGCAGGTGGACAACGCGGAAGATTTTTTGCGCCACGCCGCTGCAAAGGCCGCACGCGAAGGCCTTGCGCAGCGCATACTGGATCTGGAGGACGCGTTGCGCCTGGCGGCGGGCGAGATGCCGCTTGACGAATTTACGGCTTCCTTTGCGGACTGCGACAGGCAGGAAGATGAACAGCGCCTGACTGAGCTGGATGCGGCATTGAAGCGCCATGAACAGGAAGAACGCGCGCTCGTGGATACACTTGGCGAACTGAACGCCCGGCGATCCGCGCTGGATGCGGCGTCGGAAGAGCTCGCCGAACTGCGTCGCACAGAAGAAGCCCTGCGTGAATCCCTGCGGCTGATGATGCTGGAATACGGCAGACACGCCCTGGCAACGCAGCTCATCGCAACCGCCAAACACAACTTTGAGCGCCAGTCCCAGCCTGCCGTCATCCGGACGGCTTCGTCCATCTTCGCCGAAATGACAGACGGCGCATGGATTGGCGTAAACGCCTCACTGGACGACAGCTCCCTGTCCGCGCTTCCGCCGCACGGCGAAGCCATGCCTCCGGAACACCTGAGCCGGGGCACGCAAGAGCAGCTCTATCTTGCTCTGCGTCTTGCCTATATCCGCAACCATGCCGGACGCGCAGCCGCCTTGCCCGTGATCATGGACGATATCCTCGTCAACTTTGACCCCGCGCGCGCGTCCAGAACTGTCCAGGCCCTCGCGTCGCTTGTTCGCGGCCTGCCGCCGCAAGACGGACATGGCGCGCTTCCTCCGCATCAAGTGCTTTTCGTCACCTGCCACCCCCACTTTGCCGCGATGCTGCACAATACCGTGCACGACAGCATCGTATACCGTGTGGCCGAGGGAAGCATCCGTACCGGCGCCTTGTAAGGTTTGCGAAGCATGCGCGCACATCTGGAAGAAGCGCCCTGCTGTTCTTGTTGCGGAAAACATGCGGAACACCATGCGCGCGAGGAACGCAGGGAAATTCTGCTGTTGACGCTTTGCGGCATATTCCTCGCCCTGGCCCTGCTGTTCGAAGAAAATATCGAAAAAAATTTCGGCGTCAGCTATGTGTGGGCCGTCTACGGCCTTCCTTACCTGGCCTGCGGAGCGTCCATCCTCCGCGCTGCGGGCCGTGCCCTGGCGCGCGGGGATGTGTTTAACGAATTCACCCTGATGACTCTGGCAACGCTTGCCGCCATTGCGTTGAACGAACTGCCCGAAGCCGTGGGCGTCATGCTGTTTTACCGTTGCGGAGAATTTTTGCAGGAACGCGCGGCAAACAATTCCCGCCGCTCCATCAGCCGCCTGCTGGCCAGCAAACCCAACCTGGCGCATGTGCTGGAAGACGGACACACGGTCGATCGCCCGGTGGAAGACGTCCTGCCCGGCCAGCGGATCGCGGTTCGGGCGGGAGAAAAAATCCCTCTGGATGG